>JADLGT010000305.1 GCA_020849195.1 Bacteroidia bacterium | reverse complement strand
GCAATGTATCGTTATTCATGCACAATGCACCCATCACCACATCCGAATGGCCTCCAAGGTATTTGGTAACCGAATGCATCACAACATCCGCACCCAAATCTATCGGGTTCTGCAGGTACGGCGATGCGAAGGTATTGTCAACAGCAAGTAATAACTTATTTTCTTTCGCAATTTTAGAACAAACGGAAATGTCAATAATGCTCATCATCGGATTGGTAGGCGTTTCTATCCAAAGTAATTTTGAATTGGAGTTAATATGTTTTTTAATATTATCCAAATCACTTAAATCTATAAAGTGAAATTTAATTCCGAAGTTGGCAAACACTTTGGTGAACATACGGTACGAGCCGCCATATAAATCATTTCCGGTAATTACCTCATCGCCGGGTTTTAGCAATTTCATTACCGCATCAACAGCACCCATACCACTCGAAAAACAAATACCGTGTTTAGCATTTTCCAATTCGGCAATACATTTTTCTAATGCTACACGGGTAGGGTTTTTGCCACGGGCATACGCATAGCCTTTATGATTTCCGGGCGAGGGTTGAACAAATGTTGATGTTTGAAAAATAGGTGTCATTATAGCACCGGTTGATGGATCGGGCTCCTGCCCTGCATGAATAGCTTTGGTTGCAAATTTCATAAAATGTCTGTTGTTAAGTAGTAAATGTACAAATAAAAGAAATTTGAAAAATTGGCTGTTGAAAAAGGATTTTGTCTTTATGTTTTGCCAAATCTCCCGATAGATGCCACGGCTCGTCGGTATTCATGCGCATAGCATACCCTAATGCCATCCAACATTGGGGTTTTCCCTACGCATCTAATTCAAAATAAGAGTGCGCTATAACTCATTTCCAATTTCGTATATTCGTTCTGTTTCAAATGAACAGTATGGCACTTATTAAACCGGTAAAAAATAGTTTGCCAAAATTTGGCAGCGATTGTTATTTGGCCGATAACGCCACAATAGTGGGAGATGTGATAATGGGCGACAAGTGCAGCGTTTGGTTCAATGCAGTTGTTCGAGGCGATGTAAACAGCATTCGCATTGGCAATAAAGTAAATATACAGGATGGGGCATGTATTCATTGTACATACCAAAAAACAATTACAACTATTGGCAATAATGTTTCTATTGGCCACAACGCTATTGCGCATGGTTGCACCATTAACGACAATGTGCTGATTGGTATGGGTGCCATTGTAATGGATGGCGCTATTATTGGAAGCAACACTATTATTGCAGCGGGTGCCGTTGTGCTTGAAAAAACTATTGTTGAGGCCGGATCGATTTATGCGGGAGTGCCGGCAAAAAAAGTGAAAGCCATTAATCAGGAATTAATTAGTGGAGAAATTGATCGTATTGCCAACAATTACATTATGTACGCAGGTTGGTTTAAATAGCTATAAGCTTAAAATTGTATAAATGACCAAAACAGAAACATATCAGTCCGACAAAATTTATTCGGAATTAAAAAACCTACAAGGCTGGAATTATGTTAACAATGCCATTGAAAAGAATATTACGTTGAAAAATTTTAAAGAGGTTTTTGCATTAATGGTACGTATAGGCTTTGAGGTCGAAAAAATGAACCATCATCCCGAGTGGACAAATGTGTACAATAAACTTACAATACGTTTGTGGACGCATGATGCCGGCGGAATTACAGAAAAAGATTTTAGTTTAGCAAAAAAAATTGATGAGCTAATCATTCGATAATATATAATTTAAAAAATGCGACCACTACTTTTTACCCTTATCTGTTCATTTTTGTTTTTAGCATTAGCTGTTCAAAAAACACCTTCCGAAAAAAAGTCCATTGCCATAGCCGATGTAGTTAATATTGAAATATTTAAAGCCGTTCGCCCCCCCGATACTACAGCGGGTTGGAAGCGGCTGACTAAAGAACAAATCAAATTATTTGCTGATAAATGGAATACTACTTCCGGCAATGAACCAAAAAATTTTTCCACATCGTTCCGGATTGCTGTGTATTTAAAAAATAAAACCATCCGCGAATTTCGGACCAATGGCCGGTTTATTAAGGAAAATAAAGATTGGTGTTTAGATTTTAAAGATGCAGCTTTCTTCGAGAGGTTATACACAGAAGCTACCATTAAGAAATAATGCTTTAGCCGAGAGCTTGTAATTGAATTTTCAAAAATTTTCTAAATGTCAAGAGAAGCTTCGGCTCACAGGATTTAATCCGAATACCCTGCTACAATGTCAACCCAATTGCATTTTGCGGTACGCCGCTAAAACAAAATCAGGGGCTAAAAAAATTTTTACTCGCTGTAGGTAAACATATTCAATTTATTTACGGCGTATTAATATTGAGTGTTGTTTTGCACCCATTATTATCTGTAACAATTACGTTATATAGGCCCGGACATAACGCATTCTTATAGCGTTTATCGTATCCATCGGGCCAAGTGTAACTGTAGGGTTGCGTCCCACCGGCGGCGTTAACCATTATCCATTCTTTGCAGCCGCACTTGCTGCAGTTGGCGGTGCCTTTGGTGTATTGCCCAAGTAAAGCCGGAGGCGAAACAATTGTTGTTGTTGACACTGCTGTGCAGCCTTTGCTGTCAATAACGGTAACCGTATAATTTCCGGCGGCAAGATTTGAACCGCTTGAAGTGGTAATGCCATTGCTCCAAACATAATTAAATGCAGGTGT
>JADLGT010000304.1 GCA_020849195.1 Bacteroidia bacterium | reverse complement strand
TTAGTTGTTTATCAATAATTCAAAGATACAATTTGAAAGCAAATCACAACTGGTTTCTATTTTTTTAAAGGTTTAATTTAGTTGTTTATCAATAATTCAAAGATACAATTTGAAAGCAAATCACAACCTCTAAAATTGGCAAAAGTTCTGAAAGTTTAGTTGTTTATCAATAATTCAAAGATACAATTTGAAAGCAAATCACAACAACAACTCGCTAACTTCGCTACCTGAATCAGTTGTTTATCAATAATTCAAAGATACAATTTGAAAGCAAATCACAACGAATCTTAAATTAATAGATTCGCATACAATGTTGTTTATCAATAATTCAAAGATACAATTTGAAAGCAAATCACAACATTTTCATCGTACGCAAAAACAATATTTTCGTTGTTTATCAATAATTCAAAGATACAATTTGAAAGCAAATCACAACAGGTCGGCGGAAGTTTGGATTTAAGCGGAAGTTGTTTATCAATAATTCAAAGATACAATTTGAAAGCAAATCACAACAAGCCCCGATTGATTCAGGAAGATTAGTTAGGTTGTTTATCAATAATTCAAAGATACAATTTATTGATGGGTTAATTTTTTCTTTTCGGTATCAATGCTGCTTCGCGGTGAAAGCAAATCACAACCTTCAAGATTCCGCTTTTGCCATAAGAGAAAATAGTTTTTGGTTTGCAAACACAAAAGTAACTTTGAGTTACTTAAATCTTTTTTCTCTTACTTTTTTGTTTAGGACACTATTTGGATGAATATGATTTATTTTATACTTTCACATTCTTTTATACAATTAAGTAACTTTTTTAAAAATTGTTAACACAGAATAAAAAATTATGAAAGTAAAAAAACACACTCAAAAGATATTGATACTGCTGACATCTGTTTTTTTCTCAACATTTTTATTTGCGAATGATATTCAAATAAGCAATATATTGCTTACTGGGCAAAATACAGCAAGCGACTTTACCATGATTCAATTTGATGTTTCATGGAAAAACAGTTGGCGCACTTCAACTCTTGAAAATAATTTTGACGCCACTTGGATTTTTGCGAAGTACCGTAGAAAAGCAGATAATGTATGGTACTCCGCATTTTTAAATGATGTTGGGCATACTACGCCAGTAGGCTCTGTTATTAGTCCAGGATTAATAAACACCGACTTAGCTTTTAATCCTGTAACAAATCCTGCCATAGGGTGTTTTATTTATAGAGATGCCGATGGTATAGGTGATGTTAACTATACTGGTGTCCAATTGCAATGGAATTACGGAGCTAATAGTTTAGCTGACTATGATAGTGTAGAGATTTGCGTATATGCTATTGAAATGGTAAATATACCACAAGGAGCTTTTTATCTTGGAGATAATGCGTCTTCATCAGTAGGGCACTTTGTTGCAGGAACAACAGCTACAACAAACTTTCAAGTTACATCAGAGAACTTGCTAACTGTTGCAAATACTGCGACCTCAGAGCTTTGGGGAACATCCACATCGGGAGTTAGTACGATTGGACCTGTCGGCACATTGCCTGCCGTGTTTCCTAAGGGGTTTGGTAGTTATTACATTATGAAATACGAACTATCTCAATATATGTATAAAGAGTACTTAAACAAATTAACAAGAACACAGCAAGTAGCTAGAGTTTCAGCAACTACAGTAGGAAGATTTATGAGAGACGCAAATACATATAACACCCCTCAATATAGGAATGGAATTAAAGTAATGTCAGATGCGGGGGGTGCTTTACCTCGAGTTTATGGAAATGACTTGAACAACAATGGTGTAGAAAATGAAGCCGATGACGGGCAGCATATAGCATGTAATTGGATAAGTTCTGATGATGCTCTTGCGTTTGCGGATTGGAGTGGCTTGCGCCCTTATTCTGAATTGGAGTTTGAATAAGCTTGTAGAGGTGTATTATTTCCTTATGTTAATGAAAACGCGTGGGGCAACACAAATGCAACTTATGCTACTAGTATATCTAATCCTGGTTTAACAAACGAAGTTGCCGGGAACGTTGGTGCCAATTATGCTTTTAACAACGATGCTGGAGTGCAAGGACCTCTAAGATGCGGCAGTTTTGCTCGCGCTGCCACAAATAGAGAACAAGCGGGAGCAACTTATTATGGTGTAATGGAAATGAGTGGAAATTTATGGGAGTATGTCGTTAGTGTGGGAATTTTAGCTAGTAGATCTTTTAATAAAAATAATCATGGAAACGGCTCTTTAACTGTCGCGGGCGTATCAGATGTTGTAAGTTGGCCTGTAAATATGGGGATTCGGGGAGGCGCTTTTAATGCTGTAGCAGCTGCATCTCAAGTTTCTGACAGGGGGAACGCTAGTAGTGCATACACAAGTATGAGATACCAGTCTATCGGGATACGATTAGCCCGTGCTAATCCATAGTAAGAGGTTGCGTAAAATGAGATTTAATAAAAGTATATTTTTACTATCTCTACTTTGTATAAAAATACATTGCGCTAAGGCTCAAAACAACGCTATTTTTTTAGGAGGAAGCGGTTCGGGCACAGATGCGTTTTGCTATTTGCAAGCAGATGCTGTTTTAAATAATAGTATTTTTTTAGGAGGTTTAGCTTCGGGCGCAGATGCGTTTTGCTATTTGCAAGCAGATGCTGTTTTAAATAATAGTATTTTTTTAGGAGGTTTAGCTTCGGGCGCAGATGCGTTTTGCTATTTGCAAGCAAATGCTGTTTTAAATAATAGCATTTTTTTAGGAGGTTTAGCTTCGGGCGCGGATGCATTTTGCTATTTGCAAGCAAATGCTGTTTTAAATAATAGCATTTTTTTAGGAGGTTTAGCTTCGGGAAATGTTGTGAGTTGTTTAGGTACATTAACAGAAGTGCCTCTACCCGTTACTCTCCTGTATTTTGAAGCAATAACCAAAAATAGAAAGGTTTATTTAAAATGGATAACTGCCACTGAAATTAACAACGACTTTTTTACAATAGAAAGAAGTAGAGACGGTTTGCAATGGGAAAAAATACTTATTGTTGATGGTGCTGGAGTTTCATCTAAACAACTAACATACAATTCTATTGACCAAACCCCTTATAGTGGAGCATCATATTATCACGTCAAGCAAACTGATTTTGATGGTAATTTTTTATACTCAAGTATAAGAGCTGTTAATATTGATAGCAATAGTGTAAAAATATTTCCTAATCCTACAAAGGACAAATTCTATATTTCAACATCGAGTGATTCTGAATATAGTGTTAGCCTTATTGACGCTTATGGTAGAACAATTACCAATACCAATAATAGTAA
>JADLGT010000303.1 GCA_020849195.1 Bacteroidia bacterium | reverse complement strand
TTCATTATGCCGCATTAGTAGGTGTGAAACGTACACTCGAAAATCCGGTAAAAGTACTTAACGACATTAACGGCATACGAAACATTCTCGAGCTGTCGAAAAATACAAGTGTAAAACGAGTTTACTTTTCTTCCTCTTCCGAAGTGTATGGCGAACCTGTCGAGTATCCGCAAAATGAAGAAACAACTCCTCTAAATTCGCGCTTGCCCTATGCCATAGTTAAAAATGTAGGGGAGGCTTTTTTCAGATCATATAAAAAAGAGTTTGGTTTGGATTATACCATTTTCCGTTTCTTTAATACCTACGGACCTAAACAAAGCAAAGATTTTGTTGTTTCAAAATTTATTTCGCGTGCATTAAAAAATGAAGACATTCCTGTGTTTGGTGATGGAAAACAAACGCGCACATTTTGCTTTATTGGCGACAACGTTGAAGCGACTACCAATGCCTTTTATAATAACAAATTTGTGAACGATGTAATCAATGTTGGCGGCGATGTGGAAGTGCCTATTGTTGAACTTGCCAAGTTGATAATAAAGTTAACCGGCTCGAAATCAAAAGTGCTTTACTTGCCGGCGCTTGAAGAGGGCGACATGACACGGCGCAGGCCCGACATAACCAAAATGAAACAATTATTGAAAAGCCCAATGATGTCGCTTGAAAAAGGTTTAAAAGAAGTTATTGCTGATACCCGTTATATACTTTAAATGGACTTGATTTTGCTTAATGCAATTTTAGTTCTCGCTTGCACATGAACACAACCGACCAATTTCAGAAGCAGATTGATGAAGGACTTGAAAAAATTTGTCGCGAATTAAACAAGCAGCCCGCCGAACTTTACCGGCCTTTAATGTACGTGTTGGAGCAGGGAGGAAAACGTATCCGTCCTTTACTTACCTTACTTGCTTGTAATTTATTTGACGGCGATGTGCGCCTTGCCTTAAATCCATCGCTCGGCATTGAATTATTTCACAATTTTTCACTCATCCATGATGATATTATGGACAATGCGACTGTGCGCCGAAACAAACCCAGCGTACACGAAAAATGGAGTAAAAATATTGCCATACTTAGCGGCGATGCCATGTTAGTGAAAGCGTATGAGTTAATCAGCAGTGCAGAAATTACTCCTGCATTACTTCAACAAGTTTTAAAAATATTTAACCAAACCGCCTTACTGGTTTGTGAAGGTCAACAGTTAGATATGAATTTTGAAAAGCAATCTGTTGTAAGCATTGCTCAATACGTTAAAATGATTGAGCTTAAAACGGCGAGCTTACTTGCTGGCGCTTTAAAAATAGGAGCAGTGATTGGCGGCGCACGAGGCGAAGATGCCGAACGTATTTACAGTTTCGGAAAAAATATTGGTATTGCTTTTCAACTGCAGGACGATATTTTAGATGTGTATGCCGACCAAGAAAAATTTGGGAAACAAAAGGGCGGCGACATTATTGCCAACAAAAAAACATTTCTGCTTTTAAAATCTTTTGAACTGGCGAAGCTGAATCCCTATAAAAAAGAAGAATTAGAGCAATGGGTTCACGCCCCTCAATTTAATGCAAAACATAAAGTTGAAGCCGTTACGGCCATTTATGATTTTTTGAATGTGCGCAAAATTGCACAGGAAGAAATGATGAGGTACTACACTAATGGCATAAACTATTTAAATGAAATACCGGCGACTGAAAATAAAAAGAAAGAGTTAAGAATGTTGGTAGAAGCGCTAATCCGGCGCGAAGCATAGTTTCTACACTTAAAACGATTATACTAAATGATTTACGACAAACACATATTCATTTGCACCAATCAGCGCCCCGAGGGTGCGCCACGTCGCAGTTGCGGGCAGGCGCATGGGCTAGAGCTTACAGATTTGTTCAAGAAAAAATTAAAAGAACTCAACCTGCCCATAAAAGTGCGGGCACAAAGCACCGCTTGTCTTGATATTTGCAATCACGGGCAAACGGTTGTGGTTTATCCCGAAGGCGTTTTTTACGTGGGCGTTGAAAATAGCGATGTGGATGAAATAATCAACGAACATATTATTAATAACAGGCCTGTAACAAGATTGTTATACCGCATTGTTCAGACAGGCAGTCCCCTCTAATTCGGCTCAAAAGTAAATTTGCAAACACTCGAACAATTACTTACTTTTGACGTTAGTAACGTAATAAGTTAGTATGATTGTTTCATTTGGCGACAAGACCACTCGAAAAATTTGGGAAGGAGAAAGGGTAAAAGGATTTTTGACAAACATGCAAGAAACTGCGCGTAGAAAATTAAGAATGCTTAACAATTCATTTGATATGAAAGACCTTATGATCCCGCCATCTAACCAACTTGAAAAACTCAAAGGTAATCTTAAGAACTTTTATTCAATTCGAGTAAATGACCAATGGCGTTTAATTTTTAAATGGGGAAAGGGCAACGCTTTTAACGTTGAATTAATTGACTATCATTAAAAATTAACATAATGAAACACCCATGATACCAGTGGTATCGCAAACACAAATGAATATCATGGGTGTTCCATCTGACAAATAGAAACTTAAAAAATATATACAGATGAAACACTTAAAAAACATTCATCCGGGAGAAATTTTATTACAAGAATTTTTAATTCCACTTAACATTACGGCTTATAGGCTTTCAAAAGAAATAGCTATACCTCAAACTCGTATCTCCGAAATTATTAAAGGAAACAGACGTATCACGGCAGATACGGCTATAAGACTTTCTAAATTTTTTGGCAATTCGGCAAAATTCTGGCTAGGGCTTCAAGACGACTTTGACATTGAAGACGAATTAAAAAACAAACAAAAAGACCTAAAGACAATTAAGCAATATGTTCGCAATGTTGCATAATAGCAAATTTAGAATTGTTCATCGTTCGGTAGTTTTTGCGCGCTTTGTACTTTTAATAAACATTTTTGTGTCTAAAAATATTCGCTCCATTAATTCGCTCAGCGTAAATTTACAAACCGTTATTATCTCAAATTAAAAAATAATCTTTCGGATTTCCTCTCGCCACCGGAGAGAGACTTAGTAGTTAAGAACATGAACATCACGCCCTATTTCAGTAATCTCGAATACATTACCGCTACTGCCAATCAAATAAAAAAAGACTTTGATCAATTTGGGTTCGAAATAAAATTTTCGGGAAATGCCACCAATGCTTACAATGAGTTGTTATTCCAATTGAGTCCGCTTATTGCACGGCTGATGGAAAACGACTACAAAAAATTATTAAATCTGCTTTATCGTATCGACATTCACGAGGGTAAATTAGTCAATGTGCTCGAACAAAACGCCGATCAAAGTCCTGCCGAAACCATTGCCGACCTGATTATAAAACGCGAGCTGCAAAAAGTAGTTATTCGCCGACATTATAGCACGGAAGACAATTAAACATTTATTTTTTTACTTCCGATTTTTTCTCTAAATAATCCTTTTCATTAAGTCGATCTCATACTATATTTGCACAAAAATCGTACTATAAAGAAATACAAAAAAAATCATCGCATGGAAAACAAAAACTTGAAGAGAATCAAAACAACGGTTGGCTTAATTACCCTATTTGGGTTTTCTACATTTGCACAAACCCCACAATTGGTAAAAGATATTGTTGTCGGATCGGGGGCATCCTTCCCTAAAGAGTTGGTAAAGGTCGGATCGGAAGTATTTTTTACTGCATCAACTGTAACAGAGGGCAAAGAACTATACAAGAGTGATGGTACGGATGCCGGTACAGTAATGGTGTATAATATTCCCGGAACATCGGGTGTTATGGACGGTTCTCAAAACTCATATTGCGTGATCAATAACATATTGTACTTTGCCGGAATGGACGCCACGAATGGTGTTGAGTTATGGCGATCGGACGGAACAGCAGCAGGAACGTATATGGTTAAAGATATTAATGCAGGAGGCGGAGGCAGTTCGCCCGCTCAGTTAACAGCAATCGGGAACACCCTTTATATGACTGTGTATGAAGATGTGTATGGAGGCGAACTCTGGAAAAGCGATGGCACTTCGGCCGGAACAGTTTTGGTAAAAGATATTTTTCCGGGGGCGGGGAATAATTCATTTCCCTACAATTTGACAAATATCAATGGAGTATTATATTTTACGGCAACTAACGATGTAAGTGGAAATGAATTGTGGAAAAGCGACGGAACAAGTTCGGGAACAAAACAGGTTACTGAAATTGGTGCAGGTGCATCAGGAAGTGTAGGTGCATTTTATTACATGAACGGAATTATTTATTTATCAGCTTCTGATGGCGTTAGCGGACAGGAGCTTTGGAAAACAGATGGTACTGTTGCGGGCACTTCACTGGTGAAAGACATTTACAATACTTATGATTCGAATCCCCAAAATTTTACTGAGTTGAATGGCACTTTGTATTTTTCTGCTGACGATGGAATAAATGGCAAAGAATTATGGAAAACGGATGGAACAACCGCAGGCACAACAATAGTAAAAGATGCCTATCCAGGGAGTTGGGGTTCGTATCCCGAATACATTAATCGTGTAGGGAATAAATTATGCTTTGTAGGAGCGGGCGCTACTTTATCGGATATGGAATTATGGGTAAGCGATGGCACATCTGCCGGTACATTTATGCTAAAAGACATACGCCCTGGCACTCAACCTGCTTTTGATAGTTTTAACCCAATGGTCGTAGTTAATGATACACTTTACTTTGAAGCCAATGATGGCACCAGTGGAAAAGAGCTTTGGAGGACAGACGGAACAACCAACGGCACTCAAATGGTGTATGATATTTGGAGCGGGAATATGCCCGCATTTATAAACCAGTCGTACATGGTGAATGTAAATGGCACTTTGTTTTTTGATGCGAATAACGGAATTAAAGGGATAGAGCTATGGTCGCTCAAAACTTTTTCGAGCACAAATGGAATCAATACTATTTCTGCCGGCAATCAATTCGCCACTGTTTTTCCTAACCCCGCAAAAAATATCATTAACATTCAATGCAGCGAGCCAATAGTTAATTTATCGATTGCGGATATTGTTGGAAATACCATAACCCAAACCGTAGTGAATAATACAATTGATGTTTCAAATTTTGCAGCCGGTTTGTACTTTATTAAATTGGTAAACAAAAAAGGAGATGCGCAGGTGCTGAAGTTTGTGAAGGAATAATTATTGCTCAATTGGCTGGTGGAATCAACGTGTAGTTGAAGTCCCTGTTCATAATTTTCGACGCTCCCCTCGCCTCATTAATAATTTCAGAGTTTTTATAGGGCATGAGTGGGCACATTATCGTATCATAAAAATTAGACGGCAGTGGAAAAGACAGTTATAGCCGGATGGTCTTGTCGTTTGTCCTTGTAAACCATTATCAATACCACACCCCTCCTTTTCATAATTTTAGTCGGACAGTAGTAATTTTATTGCTAAAACCCTATACCTTCGGAGCCCACCGATCCATCATTTAGCAAAAGCTGTTGTAAAAAATACGAGATGAATTTTTTTATTCAATTACCGCGTTACGTTTACCTAATTTTTGTATTTGTATTTATTCTTGTTTTGTGGAGAGTTGCAAATATAGATCTGTATAATTCGAACAAGGGCAGAGACTCTATTCATGGCGATGGATATACAGATAAATTTACCTATTCGGCGGCACAATTTTTTCACGATTATGGATTTAAAAAAACATTTGCTTTGCCGGTGTTGGATTACAAAGGAGATTTTGATACCAAAGGTACAGGGGTTTATACACACTACCCTGCATATCCCGATATAATCAACGGAATAACCGCAAAAATATTAAACACAAAGTCCGATAAGCTGTTGCGAATTACACCGGTTCTATTTTCGGTAATTTTATTTTTTCTGCTATTCAAAACACTTATTACAATGTTGCCCGATAAAAAATGGGCATTAATAGCAGGGAGTATTATAGTGTTGTCGAATTATTTTATCGCCTGGGCCGATAATCTTCACAAGCATTTGTACGAGGAGTTTTACAAATGGCTCTATGTGTTTTTATTGTATTTATATTATGAAGCGAAAGCTCCCGGAAAAATACGACTGGCTATTTTGGCTCTTGTTTTTTTCATCATCGCCAATGTTTCATTCGACGGAATACTTTATGCCGCAGTAGTAACTGTTGGCTTCAGCATTATATACAACAAAAGTATTTTAACCAAAGAGGTGTTTGTGCTTGGGCTGGCAGCCACATTGGGTTTCGGGTTTCATTTGCTGCAAAATATATTTTACTTCGGCTCCATTCAATCTGCAATAGCCGATTTGAAGAATGCCTTTTTTCAACGCACCGCCGGTGAAACCCAAGCGGGATATATTAATGAATTAGGTCGTCCTGTTTATTGGTACGATAGAATAGCTTTGATTGGGTTATACTGGCCAAACCGTATTGAACGTTTTTTTCTTGTACCCGGTTGGGCGATGATTATTATTGGCGCAATGTGTTTTAGAACGGTGAAAAAAAACAATCCTAAACTTTTTAAAATACTTTTATGCCTGTGTGTCGCTACTTTTTCGTGGTCCTTACTAATGGTTCAACACACGCTGGTGCATATTTTTAATACCCGGCATATAGGTTTGTTTTATGCCCTTATGCTGGGCTGTTGCCTGCCGATTTATTTTAACAAACTGAAACAAGCGTTCAGCCCCGGAGCTCCTGTGTATCTTAAGATTTTTCACGGCGGGCTATTGATTTATATTTTTGCTATGGTACTTTCGCAGCAGGTATTCGATCTCTATATTCGTTACGGGTTTGCCTATCCCTATTTCGGAAAATGAATGCTCAAACCTTTAGGAGGGTAATTACAGTAATTTCTGGCCAAATACCTACACGGCCCGGGAAGCCAATAAAACCAAAACCGCGATTAACATACAGGTATTTATTTTTTTCTTCATACAGCCCGGCCCAGCGCGGATAGCGGTATTTAACGGGACTCCATTTTATTCCGGGCACTTCAATTCCAAACTGCATACCGTGTGTGTGTCCGGCTAAAGTAAGATGAACGTGCTTGGGGTGATCGAGTACTTGTGCATCCCAATGCGAGGGATCGTGTGATAACAAAAGTTTAAAAGAATTGTCGTCAACATTCGCCAACGATTTTTCTAAATCTCCATATTTGGCAAAACCGCCGGCACCCCAGTTTTCAAGGCCGATAAGCGAAAAGTGTTGTCCATTTTTTTCAATTGTAGTATGTTCGTTGAGCAATAATTTAAAACCGAGTTCGCGGTGTATTTCTTTTAGTCGGTTTAGGTTTTGCTGTTTTTCCTCGTCCGAGTGCCAGCTTACATAATCGCCGTAATCATGATTACCTAATATCGAGTATTTACCCATGGGTGCGTGTAGCTGCCCGAATAAATTCATCCACTCATCCATCTCGCGGGCGAAATTATTTACCAAATCGCCCGTAAAAAAAATCAAATCCGATTTTTGTTTGTTTGCCAAATCAATTGCCTGTTTTACTTTAGCTTCATCGTCGAAACTGCCTACATGCGCATCCGACAGTTGAGTAATGGTGAGCCCATCAAATGCCTCGGGCAAATCTTTAAATTTTAGTGTAACACGGTGGATTTTATAATTATACTTCCCTTTGGTAATACCGTATAATATAGAGATGAATGGAATACTTGCCAACCCCAAAGCCAATTGGCTGATAAATTTACGGCGGCTCTCAAAATAAGGCGTAGCTGCAAAATTATCCGACACAAGTTTGGCAACACCCACTCCGCCTGCCCGCAGCATACGACCAATGTCTTCAACCAGTAAAAAACAAACGACAATAAGTTTCGGAATATATAACAACACAAACGAACCCATAAGTATTGCCGAAAAATATTTTGGAGGTCCGGCAAATTTGTTAAAATGAACCAGCGCATAAACAACTGTAAGCACAAACAGAATATTCACGCTCCAATACGTCCAATAAATACTATTTTTTACTATCGAAGATTGAACGAATGAAAATCCGGTTTTTACACTACGGAATGTGTAAACATCAATGGCAATTAAAAACAATAATACAGTGCAAATCCTGAATAGGATAGTTGAAGTGGAGGCGTGCATAATATATAAGACGAAACAAACACAGTTCTATTGTAAGACCTACCCGTATTTTTTTCAGGCGAAGACTTGCGTAACCGGGTTTGTGCAAATTTAATTTTCCTACTTTAGGAGACTTGCCCAATCTCGATTAAATTTACAGTTATAAAAGTCAAATGAAAAAAGCAACATCGCATAAAATCTATTCTTACAATGATGTATTAAAAACATGTCTCATTTATTTTAATGACGATGAATTAGCAGCCACTACCTGGATAAATAAATATGCGTTACGCAACGAAGCCGGAGAATTGCTTGAATCAAGTCCCGACGATATGCACCGGCGCATGGCAAAAGAGTTTGCCCGCATTGAAAAAAAACAGCACAAAAAAAACAGCACAAAAAAAAATCTGTCGGAGTACGGGCAGCGTCGCGAGGCATTAACCGAAGAGAAAATTTTTAACTTTTTTAAAAAATTTAACTACATCGTTCCTCAGGGAAGTGTGATGGCTTCTTTAGGTAACCCTAACGTGTTGGCATCTTATTCCAATTGTGTTGTGTTGCCCGAGATTGAAGATTCGTATGGCGGAATTTTATATACCGATCATCAGTTGGCGCAATTATTTAAACGCCGCTGTGGTGTAGGCATTGATGTATCTTCATTAAGACCGGAAGGAAACCCAGTATCCAATGCTGCCCGTACAACATCGGGTGCAGTATCATTTATGGAACGCTACTCCAACACCACCCGCGAAGTTGCACAGAAAGGACGGCGTGGTGCGCTCATGATTACGATGGATGTGGCTCACCCGGATATTGCGAAGTTTGTTGCCGTTAAACAGGATTTGTCAAAAATTACGGGAGCAAATATTTCTGTACGTCTTTCGGATAAATTTATGAATGCCGTAACCGGCAACGAAAATTTTTTATTGCACTGGCCGGTCAACAGCAAACAGCCTGCTATACAACAAGCAGTTAAAGCAAGTGAATTATGGAAAACCATTGTACGCTGTGCGCATACTACTGCCGAGCCCGGACTTATATTTTGGGACAAACAGCACAGCTATTCTACCTCATCGGTTTATCCGGGCTTTAAAAACGTATCTACAAATCCGTGTTCGGAAATTGCGATGCAAGGAGGCGACAGTTGCCGGCTTATTGCCTTGAACTTGTTTGGATTGGTAGAAAATCCGTTTACTCCACATGTAAAATTTAATTACACAAAATTTTATGAAGTAGTTTATGAAGCTCAGCGTTTGATGGACGATTTAGTTGACCTTGAACTTGAAGCCATTGAGCGAATACTAAAGAAAGTTAAGCGCGACCCAGAGTCCGAAGCAGTCAAGCAAATTGAAATTGACACATGGAAGCTTTTATACCGTACCGGAAAAAAAGGAAGGCGCACCGGATTAGGCTTTACGGCCTTAGGCGATACCTTGGCCGCCTTAGGGCATAAATTCGATTCGCAGGAAGCATTAGTAGCTGTCGAAAAAATAATGAAAATAAAATGTGAGGCCGAGTTTGAAAGCTCCATCGATCTTGCTATCGAACGCGGAAAATTCGCCTCTTTCAACCCGCGTTACGAAAACAAATCGGACTTTGTGCAAATGTTGAAGAAAGAATTTCCTCGCGTTTACAAACGCATGATAAAGTACGGACGGCGCAACATTTCCATAAGTACAGTAGCCCCTACCGGAAGCCTCAGTATTCTTACACAAACTTCATCGGGAATAGAACCTGTGTATATGTTATCGTACAAACGGCGAAAAAAAATTAATTCGGATGATAAAAACAATAAAGTTGATTTTGTTGACGAGCTTGGAGATGCATGGCAAGAGTTTAAAGTATTACATGCTAAGTTTAAACAATGGATGGATATTAGCGGTCAAACCGAAATTTCTAAAAGTCCGTATTGGGGTTCAACAGCTTCTGAAATTGACTGGCTGAGGCGCATCGAATTACAGGCGTTAATTCAAAAATATGTAACCCATTCTATCAGTTCAACCATTAACCTCCCTTCAAACATATCTGTTGAACAGGTGGGAACTATTTACATGGAAGCCTGGAAGCGCGGGCTAAAAGGAATAACGGTTTATCGTGATGGCGCAAGAAGCGGAGTGCTTGTGTCCAATCAATCTTCTGCCCAAAAGAATGAAACTCTTTCACGACCCAAAACACTTGATGCGGAAGTTGTGCGGTTTAGAAATGCGGATGAACACTGGGTAGCCGTTGTGGGCTTGCTAAACGATAGACCTTACGAAATATTTACAGGCCGTGAAGACGATAAATTTTTTGTTCCTCTAAATGTTGATAAAGGCTGGGTGATAAAACAAATTACCAATTCGGGTTCGCAATACGATTTCAGATACACTGATGGAGAAGGAAATTACAAAACCGTTGAAGGATTGTCGCGCTCTTTTAATCCGGAATACTGGAATTACGCAAAATTAATTTCGGGCGTATTGCGCCAAAGTATGCCATTACCACAAGTGATAGACCTTGTTGAAAACTTAAAATTAGATAGCGACAACATTAACACATGGAAAAGCGGCGTTACCCGAGCATTAAAAAGGTATGTAAGCGATGGTTCGACTCCCACGAACAGAAAATGCAATTCGTGCGGAGACCACGATGGACTTGTGTTTGAAGAAGGGTGTTTAAAATGCAAAAGTTGCGGGTATAGTTTATGTTAAGCCCCAATTTTGGCAATACATTGCTGGCGGTAGTTATATGTTAATGGTTCGTTGTATAGTCAGAATCAGCGAGCGCATGCCCATGATAAATTCACCGACCTGCTTCATCTTAAAAAATCGTATCAGCTTTGCATAAACACTATTTATTGAGCTTCGCGTTGTGTCTATTGCCAATGCCTTATCCCTACATTTGTATAAACAAACTGTTCTGGCTTGCAGGATACAGTTCATAAGTCAGGTGAAATTTTCCTAATTTAGGAGCGAATTTATAAGAGAAGATTTTCCAAGTTTAATTTAAATGGGCGCTACAGTTATAAAAGCTGAAAACCTTTCCAAACAATACCGTTTAGGAAATATAGGAACCGGCACCTTGTCGCACGACCTTAACCGGCTATGGTATAAAATAAGAGGGAAGGACGATCCGTATTTGAAAATAGGAGAAGCTAATGACAGAGCCACTGCCGGAGCGAGCGATTACGTTTGGTCCTTACGCGATATTTCGTTTGAAGTAAAACAGGGCGAAGTGTTGGGCATAATAGGTAAAAACGGTGCAGGCAAATCAACCTTGCTTAAAATATTATCGAGAGTTACGCAGCCAACAACAGGTGTTATTAAAACCAAAGGTCGTATTGCATCTTTATTAGAAGTGGGAACAGGTTTTCACCCGGAATTAAGCGGCAGGGAAAATATTTTTCTGAACGGTGCTATTTTAGGAATGAGCAAACAAGAAATCAGAAACAAGTTTGATGAAATAGTTGAATTTAGTGGTGTTGAACGCTACATCGATACCCCCGTTAAACGCTACTCTTCGGGAATGTATGTGCGCTTAGCTTTTGCTGTTGCAGCACACCTCGAACCCGAAATATTAGTAATAGATGAAGTGTTGGCCGTAGGCGATGCCGAATTTCAAAAAAAATGTTTGGGAAAAATGAAAGAAGTAAGCGGACAAGGAAGAACGGTGTTGTTTGTGAGCCATAATTTGTTGGCAGTGAAAAATTTGTGCACATCCGGAATTTATTTGAAAAATGGACAAGTTCATAAAACAGGACATATTAATGAAGTAGTTAATTTTTATTTGAAAACTATTTTCGACAGATCATCTGTTAGCGATTATACCCACATTAAACAAACAGCAAGTGCTAAAATTGAAAAAGTGATAGTTGCCGAGAATGGAAGTAGCGAGTTAGGAGCAAATATTTTTCAAAGTGTAAAGATTGAATTTGTTGTTGAGGCAAAAGAGATAATTCCAAAAGCAGAAATTTTTGTATTGATATATAACTCCGAAGAGCAGCCGGTTTCTAGCTTGTTTCAAAGAGACAGCTATTCCGACTTTGATATTCCGGTGGGCAAATCGAACTTTGTTGTCGAATTCAATAATGCCCTTGCGCCCGGTACTTATTATTTATCAGCAGGAATTTTTAATGAAAAGAAAGAATTTGTTGATTGGGTTGAGCATTGTGAGGTGTTTGTTTCAAATGCTATATTCAATGACGGAAAAAAATTTGATAGTCGCATCGGAATGAATTTTCTTATCGGTAAATGGACAAGTAAAAATTGAACATGAATAGGTTAATATCTTATTTTCATAAGAAAATTTTAAAGTGGCAGGTTGAGAACAAAAAATCAAAACTGAAAAGATGCGGCGTTAACGTTGATTTATATTTGCCTATTGTGATAGAAGGAGCCTTTGAGGTAACCATTGGAAATAATGTAGCAATAGCACCATATCTTCATATA
>JADLGT010000302.1 GCA_020849195.1 Bacteroidia bacterium | reverse complement strand
GTCACAGTTGGTAGTTGCTCATTGGAATAGTGGTACTAGCAAATGGGAAAATCTTGGCGGGACAGCCGGAGGGGGTTCAATCGCTTCAATATTCTCATTGAGTTCCTTTAGCCCTATTAGTTTTGGATCTACAGCAGCTTATCCAATCAACCCACTACCTATCGAGCTACTGGATTTTACTGCCAACTATTCTTCAAGCAAGTCAGTAAAACTAGATTGGATTACCGCTACCGAAACCAACAACGATTTCTTTACCGTTGAGCGCAGTGCCGATGCACTTAATTTTGAACCAATAGCCACAGTAAAAGGAGCCGGCAACAGTTCGCTACAATTGTCGTATTCAATAGTGGACGAAAAACCGCTAAGTGGAATATCGTATTATCGCTTAAAGCAAACCGATTTTGATGGAAAATATTCATATTCGAAAATAGTTTCGGTAAGTGCTAATCCATCAGAATTATCGTTTGTAGTTTTTCCAAACCCTGTTCCATCCGGCGAAACGCCGCGAATAAAATTTTCAGGTAACGAAACAAAAAACATACTTGTACTTGTGTACGATGATTATGGACGTGAAGTATATTCGAAAATATCAATTATAGAAAAAGGCAATGGTCAAGTGCTTGCTATCGATCCTTCCAAAACATTGTCGCCGGGTGTTTATTTTATTTCAGCCTCCTCCGATAACAGTTTGTACAAGCAGAAATTAATTGTGAGGTAACCCGAGACTATGCAATAGAAATTGCATAAGCTTCCTAAAGACCAATAAAGTCTGCGGTTCATGGGGACCAACTCGCCTGCCAGTAACAGGCATGGATACTCTGCTATAAATTCATCACAATTTCATTTACCTATTGCACTTTTTTTACAAAATCCTCAGTTAAACAAATGTTATGTTCAGTCATATCAATAATTTTTTCAATTATCTTTAGTCCGTAATGGCAAAAAAAAACAGAGACAAAGACAAACTCCCCAAAGCAAAATTCAATAAAGAAAACTTAGCCTCTGCAGCAGGTATTTTAAAATTTTTATTGCCGCACAAGTGGAAATTTTTATTGGGCATGTTATTTCTTGTACTCACCAGTGCCACTGCCTTAATTTTTCCGCGACTGATGGGTGATTTAATGGGTTTGGTGGGTTCAAAAAACATTAACAAAACTGATTTGCAAACTATTGCTAACGGGCTTGGTATAAAACTTTTTGTTCTGTTTGGACTGCAAGCTGTGTTTTCGTTTTTCAGAGTGGTATTGTTTGTTAACGTTACCGAAAATACGTTGCGCGGACTGCGTATAGCTGCGTATAACCAGCTCATTCGTATGCCAATGGTATTTTTTTCACGCAATCAGGTATCCGAACTCAACAGTCGCATTAGCACCGACATCAACCAAATACAAGACACCTTTACCACCAACATTGCAGAGTTTATTCGTCAGTTGATTATTATTATTGGCGGCATTGTTATTATCTGTTACACTTCTTTAAAGCTGGCATTGATAATGCTTGCAACCATACCCATACTGGCTTTACTAACAGTTTATTTTGGGCGTAAAATTCGCGGATATGCGAGCAGTACACAAGATGAAGTGGCCAAATCAAATATTATTGTTGGCGAAAGTCTGCTAGGAATAACCAATGTAAAATCTTTTACCAACGAAGCTTATGAGATTGAACGATACACAGCTTCAACACGCAACATACTTGAATTGGCCATGAAAGGCGGTATAGCACGCGGCGCATTTTTTTCATTTATTATTTTCTGCCTGTTTGGTACTATTGTTTACATTGTGTGGTATGCAACACAGCTTACAATTTCAGATGCGTTGCCCGCAAAAGATATGATGTCGTTTTTGTTTTATACTGTGTTTGTTTCGGCTTCTATTGGCGGTATTGCCGAACAGTATGCTCAAATACAACGCGCACTGGGCGCTACACAGCGGGTACTTGAACTGATAAATGGTGATATAGAAAATATTTCTCTGGATGTAAACACACCTGCCGATAAACGTTTTGAAGGAAAAGTAGATTTTAAAAATATTGAATTTAGTTACCCTACACGCAAAGAATTTAAAGTATTAAAAAACGTTTCGTTTAGTGCCGAAAAAGGACAAACCATTGCCATTGTAGGTCCAAGCGGGTCGGGTAAGTCAACACTTGCTTCTTTATTATTGCGCTTTTATGAACCTCAAAGCGGAGAAATTATTATTGATGGAAAAAAATCGACCGAACATACGCTTACCAAATTGCGAGAACAAATGGCTATCGTTCCGCAAGATGTATTATTATTTGGCGGCAGCATACGCGAAAATATTGCTTACGGAAAAACAGGCGCTACCTTTGATGAAATAACCGAAGCTGCGAAAAAAGCCAATGCCTATGATTTCATTATGAGTTTCCCCGAAAAATTTGAAACCATTGTTGGCGAACGAGGAATACAACTTTCGGGCGGGCAGCGCCAACGAATTGCTATTGCTCGGGCTGTACTTAAAAACCCTTCAATACTTATTCTCGATGAAGCAACAAGCTCGCTCGACTCCGAGTCGGAACGGGTAGTACAAGAAGCATTAGACAAGTTGATGGAAAACAGAACCTCCTTTGTAGTAGCTCACCGTCTGTCAACAATACGTAAAGCAAATATAATTGTAGTGCTCGAAAAGGGGGTTGTGGTTGAAACGGGCACACACGAAGAATTAATGCGAAATGAAAACGGATTGTATAAAAGCTTGGTGCGTTTACAATACGAATTACAATAGTTGGCAATTCGTTTTAACCTGAATTTTTTAAATGAATTTTAAAAATCTCCAACTAATAGGGGGCGAAGACATTCAGAGGGTTTCTGATTTTTGCGGAGAGGGGGGGATTCGAACCCCCGGTACAGTTTAACCCGTACGACAGTTTAGCAAACTATTGGTTTAAGCCACTCACCCACCTCTCCGTGAATGGTGGCAAAGGTAAAAAAAGAATTCTATCGAACAATTTGAGTCAAGAATTTGCAATTGAAATTGCAACACCGTCCTAAGGCTTTTAGAAGCCGCGGTTCATTGGGATTAAACAGGATGCCAAACTACAACACCAATAATTTCACTTTTTGTTACACTACTAATGCAAAGCTCTGGTCGAAATTTTTAAATGGCCAATCAGTCGCCTCTCGAACAAATCTAAACACGTTTCGTAAGATTGGTGTAGTGGCTAAAAGTGAGTTTTCGCAATGACCACTTCCGTTTTATTCATTATCTTCGCAACTGTGCGTTACTTCGCAAAGCTTCGATTGTTAGCAGCGCTATGACGAATAAAACTACAAAAAATAAGGACTATCCGAAAGCCGAGAAGGTTAGGTGAAAACAAAAACAAAAAAATGGGAAAAAACTATCTTTCAACATTAATCCTTTTTGCAGGTATCAATACTTGCTTTGCACAATGGGAACAAGTAAACAATGGAATTACTAATTTAATATCAGGTGCAAAACTTCTGAGTGGTTCTAACACACATTTATTTGCAGGAACATTAGGTGGTAATAAAATGTACAGGACAAATGACAACGGTAGCAACTGGATAGAGATAACATCACCTGTGGCAGGTAATGTCCCTGAATGTGGCTTTAGCTTTAGTGGAAAATATTTCTCGGGTTTAAACTCATCCACGAACTGTATTTTTTACACCAATGACAACGGAACGACTTGGAATAGTGTAACAGGAGGACCTCAAACTACCGTAGTTAGAGGGTTTAGCAGTTTGTCAGGAAATATTTTTGCTTATACTTCAAGTGTAGGTATATATAGATCAACTGATGGAGGTTCCACTTGGAGTGCAGCTAATTCAGGTTTAACAAATCTAAATGTTATTCGGATGGAACTTATCAACACCAAATTAATTGCGGCAACTATTGGAGGAGGTATTTTTGTTTCAACCGATAATGGTGCAACTTGGGTTCAATCTAATACAGGCATTGCAGGTGGCGACTTAAATGCTGAACTTGTTTGGAAAATGGGAAACAATCTTTATTATACTGCACAGGGCGGATCTTCGTACTCAAGCAATAATGAAGGTACAAACTGGTCAAGTTGGACAAAACCTGCTGCACTGGGACTTGGAGTATTAGAAACTCATCGAAACGGAACAGACTT
>JADLGT010000301.1 GCA_020849195.1 Bacteroidia bacterium | reverse complement strand
ATAAGTATCAGGAAAAATTTAAATTTATTTTGGTTGACGAATATCAGGATACCAATTTTTCTCAATATGTAATAGTAAAACAATTGGCTGCCCGTTTCGAAAATATTTGTGTGGTGGGCGACGATGCACAAAGTATTTACGCATTTCGCGGAGCTAACATACAAAACATATTAAATTTCGAAAAAGACTATCCCGACCTTAAAACTTTTAAGCTTGAACAAAATTACCGCTCAACAAAAACCATTGTAGGCGCTGCCAACAAAGTTATTGCGAACAACAAAGCTCAGCTCGACAAAAAAGTGTGGACGGACAACGAGCAAGGAGAAAAAATAAATGTTATGCGCGCACTAACTGACAATGAGGAAGGGATGCAAGTGGCGCGTACAGTTTTTGAAACGCAGATGAATGAACGGGTACGTAACGATGCTTTTGCGATACTGTACCGTACCAATGCTCAATCGCGTTCAATGGAAGAGGCCTTGCGAAAATTAAATATTCCGTACCGCATTTATGGTGGTATTTCTTTTTACCAACGAAAGGAAATTAAAGATTTGCTTGCTTATTTTCGTTTGGCTATCAACCCAAATGATGAAGAGTCGCTGAAACGAATTATTAACTATCCCGCTCGCGGCATAGGCCAAACAACGGTTGACAAACTGATTGTTGCTGCATCCGACAATGATATAAGTATATGGACAGTAATTGAAAATATTACCGGTTTCGGTCTCGACATTAACACGGGTACTTTAAATAAGCTAAACGATTTTGCAGCGATGATAAAAAGCTTTGCTGTAATAGCATCTGAAAAAAACGCCTTCGACTCGGCCAGTCATATTTCTAATGCATGCGGCATTCTGCGCGAATTATATATCGATAAAACTCCTGAAGGAGTAAGCAGATACGAAAATATTCAAGAGCTGCTAAATGGTATACAAGAGTTTGTTGAAAATAAAAGAGTGAATTCGGAAATGAGTGATGTGGAGAATGAAAAAAACAGTGCAGAAATTTCGGCAACTGAAAGTTTACAACTCAATACGCAGGAGTCGGAACATGGAACCCTTGAGGTATTCATGCAAGATATTGCTTTATATACTGATTCAGATAAGAAAGAAGAAACTGAAGAAGATCGCAACCGTGTATCACTTATGACCATACATTCGGCAAAAGGGCTGGAGTTTCCGTACGTATTTATTGTTGGACTGGAAGAAAATTTATTTCCATCGCAAATGGTGCTTAACTCGCGTGAAGATTTGGAAGAAGAGCGACGCTTATTTTATGTTGCACTTACACGAGCCGAAAAAAAAGTTACACTCAGTTACGCTATTACACGATACCGCTGGGGCAACCTGATACATTGCGAGCCCAGCCGATTTATTGATGAGCTGGATGAAGAACATATTGAATTGCCCGACGAGTCCAACGATAGCATGGAAGATGAATGGGGAGTGCAAACGAAACCATTTTTTAAGAAGCAGAAAGCTCAACCCGTTACTTCAAAACCTGCAACTCCAAAAAATTTAAAAAAATTTAATCCCGCTGTACGTACTGCGGCAGATACTGCGAACAGCGAGGCATTAAAAGATTTACAGCCGGGTATGGAAGTGCGACACGAACGATTTGGTACCGGTAAGGTTATTGGTATGGAAGGTGTTTTCCCGAATAATAAAGCTACGGTACTTTTTCCGGGCGTTGGACAAAAACAATTATTACTAAGGTTTGCGAAGTTGGAAATTGTGGGTGCTATGTAGGTGCGCTTCAATTGGTCTATGAAATAGGCAATTTCAATTGTATAATCTGTGCTAAAACAAAGTCGGATTTTACTTCCCGCTTTGCTTAAATAAAAAATCTTTTTCTTCTTTGTTCAAGCTGTCGTATCCTGATTTAGCTATTTTATCTAAAATCTCGTCGGTTCGTTTTTCCTTTGCTCGTTTATCGCTGTTATAGTCTTCATCGCTTGTAGTTCGTTTATAAGCCACTTTCATTTTGGCGCGATGTGTAAAAAAATTAAAAAATTTATCGAAAGGTTTTCCTAAGTCAACTCCCTTGCGATGCAAAGTAAAGAAGAGAAAACCGTAGAGCGCCCCACCAATGTGTGCAATCTTTCCGCCGGTATTGTTGTAAAAATCAATAACTGTTGAAAGGATAAAAGAGGCGAGTGCAATATATTTCAGTTTAACTGCACCCAATAGGAATACATGAACAATATAATTAGGAAGTAAAAAACCGATGGCTATTACTATAGCCATTACCGCCGCCGAAGCACCAATGAGTATGCTGCCTCCGGCGGATGCAGGAAATAATGTAGCATAAATAATAAATAAAATTCCGCCGGCTATGCCACCCAAAAGATAGGTGCTGATGAGTTGTTTGCTGCCAATAAACTCCACAAACAATTGTCCCATCCAATAAAGCCAAAGCATATTAAATAAAATATGAAAAACATCCATGTGAAAAAACATATAGGTAAAGAGTGTCCATGGATGTGTGATGACAGTGAAAAAATCGGGAGATAGTCCTAAAACCATGTAAACAAAATTTCCCGACCCATCCATCAGTTTAGAAATACCGGCTGTAACATTTGCCGCAATAAAAACAATTAGATTAATAATAATTAGTTTCATTAAACCATTGTTACGACTGCGGAATGTATGTTTTATGTCGTCGAGCACAGACATAGCTTTAATAAAATTGGTTGCGATTTGTAGTACCCCAGTATTTAATCATGATAAAGCCAAAAAGCATCCCACCCAAGTGGGCAAAATGGGCTACATTATCGCCGGGATTATCTTGCACTCCCGAAAACAATTCCACCAAGCCATAAATAATTACAAAATATTTTGCTTTTATGGGAATGGCAAAATAAACATACAACAGGGTATTGGGGAACAACATGCCGAAAGCGAGCAGAACACCAAATACAGATCCCGATGCCCCTACCACCACCGGAGCGTTTAGTAATGTTTGCTTGTAATTATTTATAAACTCAAGCGATGTTGCTAACATGCCTTGTTGGTTTCCGGCAGCTTCCATATTGTTATATTGCTCAGCCATATCATTAAATCGGTTACGCACCTCTTCCGAAATAGGTTTAAAATGTTCTGAACGGACAAACTCTTCGAATTGTTTAAGATCGGGATTGGCAATGTAGTCGTTTATAAAACTAACTGCGGGGTGTATCTGAAAATAAAAAATCACATAATGGGTAATGGCTGCGCCCAGTCCGGTTACCAAATAAAAAGTTAAGAAGCGTTTTGGTCCCCAAAAATTTTCGAGTACCGAGCCAAACATCCACAGTGCAAACATATTCGACAGCAGGTGAAAAAAATCGCCGTGCATGAACATGTATGTAATTGCCTGATAAATTCTGAATTTGTCGGCCAAGAAATAATGCAAGCCGAGGTATTCGCTCAGTTCAATACTGTATTTTGTACGAAGAACAAATTGTGCGAATAAAAAAATAATATTAATAATGAGAATATTCTTTATTACGGGAGGTAATATTTGAAAATTTGAAGGTCGGTATTCCTGATAGCTCATTGTTTGTTATTACTTATTGTTATCTTCTGTCTGATGTATTTCTTTAATTGTATTTTGTACAACTACTTCTTAAATAATTTTTCCAGTTCACTAAAGTCGAGTGTTGTTATAATTGTTTTTCCTGAAGGAGATGTGTAGGGCATTTCACAGGCAAACAAGCTGTCGATTACGTTTTGCATTTCTTGTACTGTTAATATTTTACCTGTTTTAATAGAAGTATTTTTAGCCATTGATCTTGCAACATTTTCACGTTTATCAATTTTTACTTCCATCAGATTTTGTTTGTAGGTTTCGAGCAATTGTTCAAGTAGTTGTGCACCGCTTGCCTCTGTAACATCCGACGGAACACCATTTATAACAAAGGTATTTTTACTAAACTCGCTGATATCAAACCCAACACTTTGAATTTCGGCCTGTAGTTCTTTTAGCAGTTCGGCATCATGTGTGTTCAGTTCAATTGTTGACGGAAACAATTCTTGTTGCGAAACAGCTTTATGATTGTTAATTGAAATTAAATAGTGTTCATAAAGTATGCGTTCGTGTGCACCTTGCTGTTCAATAAGTAGAAGACCGGACTTGATGGGCGATAAAATATATTTACTGTGCAGTTGAAAAACCTGTTTTTTATCTTCTGCGAATAGAAATTCTTCGGAAGATTTTT
>JADLGT010000300.1 GCA_020849195.1 Bacteroidia bacterium | reverse complement strand
TTTGCTGTATGTAAAACCGTAAACTCGATTATACTATTGAGTATATAAAAGAGCAATTTAAAAAACGCCCTGAATTAATTGAAGCTAATCTAAAAGTATTACAGGCAGGATATAGTTTTGGCGACACCACCGAAACTCCCGTTGGTCGGTACGAAGTAAAGGCCGCACCAATGAATAAAGGGATGTATCGTAACATGACCGGCAATCAGGCCACCGCATTGGGTTTAATTGCGGCAGCACATAAATCCGGCCTCAAATTATTTTACGGCTCATACCCCATTACTCCTGCATCGGATATTTTACATGAGCTGTCGAAGCATAAAAATTTTGGAGTAAAAACTTTTCAGGCCGAAGATGAAATTGCAGCCGTTACTTCGGCCATTGGGGCTTCGTTTGGTGGAAGCATGGGAGTAACAGCCTCTTCCGGACCGGGCATAGCATTAAAAACAGAGGCCATTGGTTTGGCATTGATGCTCGAGCTTCCGCTTGTTATAGTAAATGTGCAACGCGGAGGGCCAAGCACCGGATTACCTACAAAAACAGAGCAAGCCGATTTGCTTCAAGCTGTTTATGGTCGTAATGGCGAAGCGCCTGTGCCCGTTGTTGCTGCCTGTACGCCAACCGATTGTTTCGATATGGTTTATGAGGCCTGCAGAATTGCAATTGAACACATGACTCCGGTATTTTTTTTAAGCGACGGGTATATTGCTAATGGCGCCGAACCTTGGGCTTACCCCACTGCGGACAGCTTAAAAAATATTACTGTTCGGTTTGCAAAAAATGAATTGAAGACCGGCGAAAAATTTTTACCGTATAAACGCAACGAAAAATTAGCTCGTACTTGGGCTATACCCGGAACGAAAGGCTTGGAACACCGCATTGGCGGCATTGAAAAAGAAAATGAAACAGGAAACATTTCTTACGATCCCGAGAACCACGAGTTTATGGTGAAAATACGCGCAGCCCGTATCGAAAAAATTGCTGACTATATTCCTGAACAAAAAATTGAAACAGGAAAAGAAAAAGGAAAATTACTTGTGTTGGCATGGGGTTCAACCTATGGGTCGGTGAAAACAGCCGTTACCGAAGCAGTAAAAGAAGGATTGGAAGTTGCACATGTTCATTTAAAATATTTAAATCCTTTGCCTAAAAATTTAGGTGCTATTATTAAAAATTTCGACAAAGTGCTTATCCCGGAAATGAATAACGGCCAACTGATAAAAATAATTCGTGATAAGTTTTTAGTTGATGCGCAAGGATTAAATAAAATAAAAGGAATGCCTTTTACAACTATTGAAATAAAAAATAAAATACTTGAATTATTACAATGCCCCACCTCTCCGTTGAAGAAGGGTGAGTAACACTTATGAGTAATTTAACTGATATAAAATTAACACCAAAAGATTTCGCGACCGATCAGGAAGTGCGTTGGTGCCCGGGTTGCGGAGATTATTCTATTTTAAAACAAGTTCAAACCGTTTTACCCGAATTAGGATTAAAGCGGGAAGATATTGTATTTATTTCCGGAATAGGTTGTTCCTCGCGCTTGCCTTATTATGTTGAAACCTATGGTATGCACAGCATACATGGTCGCGCTACCGCCATTGCCAGCGGGTTAAAAGCAACACGCCCTGATTTGAGTGTGTGGATTATTACCGGCGACGGCGACTCTTTGTCGATTGGCGGTAACCACCTCATTCATTTGCTGCGGCGAAACTTTGATGTAAACATTTTATTATTCAACAACGAAATATATGGCTTAACCAAAGGGCAGTATTCGCCGGCATCGCCTTCGGGGCAAATAACCAAATCAACACCTTTTGGCTCCATCGATCATCCGTTTAACCCGCTTGCTTTGGCAATGGGTGCCGACGCCACTTTTGCAGCCCGATCGATGGATCGAGATCCTGTTCACCTACGCGAAATATTAAAACGCGCACATAAACATAAAGGTTCATCGCTCGTCGAAATATATCAAAACTGTAACGTGTTTAACGATGGCGCATTTGAAATTTTTACCGAAAAAGCAACAAAAAAAATAAATACTCTTTTTGTTGAACACGGGAAACCGCTACTGTTTGGCGAGAATGGCAGCAAAGGCATAAAATTGGATGGACTTAAACCCGTAATAGTCGATATGAATAATTGTTCGGTTGATGATTTATGGATACACGATGAGCGCGATTTTACCAAAGCCACTCTGTTAACCCGCTTCTTCGACGATCATGCAAAACCAAACCCATTGCCACGCATATTTGGGGTGCTTTATGAAACAGACAAACCTGTTTATGAGGAATTGCTTTCTCAACAAGTTAAACAGGCTATTGAAACAAAGGGCAATGGCGACCTCGATGCCCTGCTGCGCGGAAAAAACACTTGGAAAATAAAATAAATTTTTTTCGGTTTTCATTTCGGGAAAAGGTATATTTAAAAAAATATTCCTATGAAATAGCCATATACCTGCGGCATACAAACCGAAAATGAATATGGCGTATTCCCTGTCTGCCGACAGGCAGGCATCTGACCAACAGATACTTAAAAAAATATATACAGATGAAAAAATTAATTGCTTCAATTCTCGTATTTGCCACATTAAGCGCAATACTTCTTTCATGTAAACATAATGCGAACTTAGCAATAACCAAGCGTCATTACAGAAACGGCTATTATGTTGAACATCGTTTGCCTGTTAAAAAATTTGAAGTGAATGAGGCTAAAGCAGAACAACCTGTAAAACAGCTACCTGATTTAGAGGCTATATCGTTGTTTGGTAACCGGAAAAATTTATCCGGTACTATCGCATCTGAAAATAAAGCTGCAATTAAACAAAAGAATAGTCTCCAATCAATCCATTCTATAGCTGTACTTCCAACAAAAGCATCGAAAAAAATCACCCCTGATAAAGTCATTGAAAAAGTACAAATTGAAAAACAAAATAATTATTCCGACTCTCGAATGGAATTGCTGAAACGCTCATCGGGCGGAGGGCACAGCCTAGTTTGGGTAATTATTATTGTATTGCTTGTATTGTGGGCGCTTTCTTACTTTATGGGTGGTTGGGGTATTGGCGCAGGATGGTTGTCGCTATTGATAGTGTTAGCCGTGGTACTGCTTATACTAAAGCTTTTGGGAGTAATTTAGTCAGCCACAAGTTCCAAAAATAAAAGATAGAGAAACGAACGCTGTTTTATTGCAACAATTTTTCTTTATAAAATAGTTGTACAAGGATCAAAAAAACACTTTTTTGAATAAATTAATTTTTGGGGTCTCTATTCTGGTGTTCAAAGTTTGAAGACGCTGCTTCGAAGCCAGCAACTCACAACAATTTTCTTCTTACAATTTTTATAAATTTTTCTGAAACAGGATTTCCGTCTTTCCATTTATAAATTTCCATAATGCTATTGAGGTATGACTGGGCTTCGGCAAGCGAAGCATAATTGTTCAGTTGACTAATGGCAGCAGTATATTCATTCATATTTCCTTCGAATAATTCATTTATAAATTGGAATTTTTCATTAATTCCAATAGCTGTATTTATATCGGTAATTGGTTCTTGTTTTTTTTCCGATAGCAGTGCAGATTTGGCGGTGGTTGAAGACGAAGTTTTTGAAACTACTGTACTGCCAAATAAATCTGTTTGAACGGGGGCTTGCGATGAAGAGTCTGTATTTGTTGTTACTTTATTATCCGAATCATCCATTAATTCTATTGAGTGTCTTTCGTTCAGGTAATGTAAAATAATTGCTTTTTGATGGAGCTTTTCAATTTTGTTTACAATGGTTTCGAGTTCGAGTTGGGGTATGTGGTCGTGATCTAAGGCATTATCGAAATGCACTTTTATATTGTCAATCAAACTTTCAATATCTTTTCGTATTTGATTTTTATCCATAAGTATAGAAGTGAAAAGGCTTTCATAAATATACAAAATCTTTCAGCGATATGAATTAAGAAAAAATTCAAAAGCAAAAATTCAAAAGGCAAAAGCACAAGCAAAAAAATTGCCAAAGTTTATTCATACCTTTACGCTGTTGCACTCAAAAATATTATGAAAAAGTTTATCAGGTATTTTATACAAGGATTACTTACTGCGGCTCCGCTTTTTATTACGCTTTACATATTGGTGTTTATTTTTAATAAAGTAGGCTCCGTTCTTCATTCTTTAGGCATAAAAATAAACCCTTATTTCGATCCACTTATCGGGTTTTTAGGAGTAATAGTAGTGGTTGTTCTTATAGGAATGTTGGCCTCCAGCTTGGTGTTTCAATCGTTTATGCTGGTTATCGATCGTACTATTGAACGAACTTCGTTCATTAAAACAATTTATTCATCTGTAAAAGATTTGCTTTCGGCATTTTTAGGAAGTAAAAAGAAGTTTGATAAACCTGTCCTTGTGCTTGTAAACAAACAAACCGGAAACCAGCAATTGGGTTTTATTACTCAAACCGATCTTTCTAATTTATCGATACCTGCCGGAAAGGTGGCGGTATATATGCCACACTCGTATGCTTTTTCGGGAGTTTTATTAATTACGCCAAAAGAAAATGTAACTCCGGTAGATGCTACATCGGCCGAAGTAATGAAATTTATTGTGTCGGGCGGCGTTACGGATATTGACGAACCTCAAAACTAAAACAACATGAAAAAATTCATCACACTTCTGTTATTTGTTATGTTACTCACGCAAGTGTCTGCTCAAAAAATTTCGGTTAGCGAATCGGGCGATGCCATAGTAACTACTATTTATGATACCGATGCCGATGAGATTGCTAAAGATTGGAAATCACTCATGAAAAAGTACGACGCTAAAGTAGATGTAAGCCGCAGTAAAGTAGAGGCCAAGGGCGCAGTTATTAAATCAATGTTCAACGGAGGCTCGTTTGATGTTACTGCTACACTTGAAAAAATAAGAGATGGAGAGGTAAAATTAATGGTTGTGTTCGACCCTATTGCAACGGCGGAGGCGAAAACGCCCGACCGTTCATCCTACATGAGTGAGGGAAAACGAATTGTTAAAGATTTTGCAACAAATTGCACAAAAGAATCAATTGAAGATAAATTGAAAGATGCGCAGCGGGCACATGAAAAATTACAAAAACAACACGATGGTTTAGTAAAAGACAATGCCGGTTTAGCAGATGATATTGAAAATTATAAGAAAAAAATTACAGATGCCGAACGAAACATTTCGGTAAATAAAGATAAAATCAGCGATAAGAAAAAAGAGATTGAAGAGCATCAAAAAGTGCTCGACGAGATTATAAAGAAACAAAGAGCGGTAGATTAACTCGTAATGCAACCAATCTTACAATAAGGATTTTATATTCAATTCTTTTAATTGCACTTCGTTTATTTTTGAAGGAGCGTCAATCATTACATCGCGACCGGAATTATTTTTCGGGAATGCAATAAAATCGCGGATAGACTCGACACCGCCAAACAATGAGCAGAGTCGGTCGAAACCAAAAGCGATACCGCCATGCGGAGGCGCTCCATATTCAAAGGCAGTCATTAAAAATCCAAATTGTTCGTGGGCTTCTTCATCAGTAAAACCAAGTTTTGAAAATATTTTTTTCTGCAACTCTTTATTATGAATGCGTATTGATCCGCCTCCCACTTCAACACCATTTATTACCATGTCGTAAGCATTCGCACAAACCTTACCCGGGTTAGTGTCAAGCAAACTTATATCATTTGGATTAGGCGAGGTAAACGGATGGTGCATGGCAAACCAACGCTGCTGCTCTTCATTCCATTCGAGTAGTGGAAAATCAACTATCCACAGACAAGAAAATTTATTTTTATCGCGCAAGCCCATTCGTTCGCCCATCTCAAGACGCAATTCGTTAAGTGCTTTGCGTATTTTATTCTGCTCGCCGGCAAGTATCAACAAGAGGTCGCCGGGTTGCGCTGCAAATGCTTCGGTCCACTTTTTCAATTCGTCTGTGCTAAAAAACTTATCAACACTGGATTTAATTGTACCGTCGTTTTGGTAACGGGCATAAATAAGCCCACTTGCGCCAATCTGCGGGCGTTTTACAAATTCAGTCAACTCGTCTAATTGTTTGCGAGTATATTCTGCACAGCCTTTAGCACAAATACCAACAATTAATTCGGCGCTGTCGAACACTTTAAAATTTTTTCCTTTTACAAGATTTGTTAACTCAACAAATTTCATTTCAAACCGGGTATCGGGTTTGTCGCTACCATAATATTTTATGGCATCGGCATAGGTTATGCGTGGCAATTCCGGAATATCGATGCCTTTAACTGTTTTGAACAAATTACGTATCATTCCTTCAAATGTTCGAAGTATGTCTTCGCGTTCAACAAAACTCATTTCACAGTCTATCTGCGTAAATTCGGGTTGGCGGTCGGCACGCAAGTCTTCATCGCGGAAACATTTTACAATTTGGAAATATTTATCGAATCCGCCCACCATCAGCAGTTGCTTGAATGTTTGTGGCGATTGTGGTAGTGCATAAAATGTGCCGAGGTTCATGCGCGAAGGAACCACAAAATCGCGCGCACCTTCGGGAGTAGATTTAATTAGCACAGGAGTTTCAACTTCAAGAAAACCAATTCCGGCCAAATAGTTGCGGGTGGCCATTGCCAGTTTATGTCTTAGTTCAAGTGCCTCGCGAACGGGGCTACGGCGCAAATCGAGGTAACGGTATTTCATTCGCAACTCATCGCCACCGTCAGTATTGTCTTCAATGGTAAACGGCGGATTGGATGCTGGAGTTAGAATGTCGATAGAGTCAACAATAATTTCAATTTCGCCGGTAGGTATTTTTGTGTTTTTATTGCTGCGTTCGGTTACTTTTCCGGTTGCTTTAATAACAAATTCGCGACCGAGTTGGCGTGCCTGTTCGCATAACGTTTTATTAGTTTCTATATTAAAAACTAATTGAGTTATGCCATAGCGGTCGCGCAAATCAATAAAAGTCATGCCACCTAAGTCGCGCGATTTTTGTACCCATCCGCACAAGGTTACAGTTGTGTTTATGTGTTTAATACTAAGTTCTCCGCAGGTGTGTGTACGTAACATATTGTTTCACTTAATTTTTTTAGAACATTTTAGATATATAATTTTATTTTTCTTCTTCAGCAGTATTAATACGAAAAAGTTTCATAAACGGATAAGGGCTTAATGAAGTTTTTAAAAACTTCATTTAAGCTGATGTTAGCTGTTGGCTCGCTGTTGATTCGAAGTTCAGTAGTTACAAGTTTTGTAGGACAATTGATAAGAGGGAAAAAACTTTTTACCTTTGCCTGCACAAATGAAATTCTACGATAAATATCCACAACTGAAAGAGAAAAACTTCTTGGCTCAAGTACTGACGAAAACGGTGTTCTCAACAATGTCGTTAGAGAACCAACAAGTGCCAATGCTGAAAGTTGAAGAGATTGTTTTGTCATTGTTGAAGGAACAGGAATTAAAAGGTGGTTATTTCTTTTCTAATCAAAGTCGTTAATGGTCCAAAGTTTCCTTTATCGGCGGACTTCATTGCATCAATATAAATTTTACAGCTGTCGCCTTCTCGGTGATAAAGTTCAAGCGGTTTGTAACCAAACTTCAGTGCAACGAGGTTCATTAAAATGCGTCCTGTCCTACCGTTACCATTGTTGAACGGATGAATACGAACAAATTCGTAGTGAGCAAATGCCAGCGTTTCTATATGCTCTTGTGAAGTCGTTGAGTGTGAAACTTTATAGTTCAAGTTATCAATAAACTGATACATGAGATGCAAAACATGATTAGGTTCCGGCGGTGTGAGCTGACCGACTGTAACTTGATTTGTCCGCCACTTTCCTGCCCAATCATAAAGTTCGTTAAACATAACACGATGAATTTCTAAAAGAAGCTGGGTTGAAAACGGAGTATCACTATCAAGTCCGAAAACGAAAATTTCAGCCGTAGCAATTCCTTTTGCCTCATACTCATTGATATGGTTTTTATCGGTCAGTCCTAACTTGTTTTCATCTAGTGAAGGTGTCCAACTTGTATTATCGTCCATGCTTCAAAGATAAGTTTTTCAATGTTCGTTTCATTCAGAAAGGTTCAAGTTCACACTGCACCCGGAAGTTGTGGCTAAAAATTCGTTTTCTAAAGTACAAAAATAAATTATGGGAGATGTAAGATTTGTAAAGGAGGAGCTAATATTGAGACATATTTTATCATTAAATTTGAAATATGACATCCGATAAAAAGCCGGTTTCTCTATTAGGGTTTTACCTGCTCATTGTATATGTGCTGCTTCAATTTACATGGTGGAGCTACCTCATGCTCAACCTGAATACAGAAATAACACGTTTGAAAACAGAAACATCATTGCTGAAATCAAATAGCCCTGTTGAAGCCGAACAGTTGGGTAGATCGCTGCATGCCGACCTCAACAAAAAGAGGTTCATGGTAATTGGCGAGGGCACTGTTTTTTTCGCATTGCTGCTTTTCGGGATTATAAGAGTGAGACAGACCTTTAAAAAAGAAACACAGCTTGCACAGCAGCAAACCAATTTTTTGCTTTCGGTTACGCACGAATTAAAATCGCCTATTGCATCAGCTCGCTTACAATTAGAAACACTCCTTCTGCGCGACATTGACAGGGAAAAACAAAAAGAAATACTGCAAAATGCGGTTGTCGACACCGACCGCTTGAATGCCCTGGTCGAAAATATTTTAACTGCCGCGCAGATTGAAAAAAATAATTTTATACTTCATTTAAAACATACTGATATTTCGGAATATTTAACCCAATTGCTGTCGAAACAAGGAGTAGCACCTATCCATAAAATACTATCCGATATTCAGCCCGGTATTATTTTTAAAATTGACACAACAAATTTCGCTTCAATTATAATTAACCTCATTGACAATGCCTGCAAATATTCTGCAATAGAATCGCAAATAAAAATTGAGCTGAAAGAAGAAAATAAAAAAGTAATATTGAGTATTGCCGATGAAGGGATTGGCATAAGTAACGATGAAAAAATAAATGTATTCGAAAAGTTTTACAGAATAGGTAACGAAGAAACGCGAACAAGCAGAGGGACAGGCTTGGGTTTGTATATTGTAAAACATTTGGTTGAAGAGCATGGCGGAATAATTTCAATTACCGACAATAAGCCCAAAGGAACAATTTTTAGGATTGAGTTCAGAAGATGAATTGGATAGCTATTGACTACTATTGCGTAGCCCTTTTGTTCGAGCTATTTATTGGCAGCGGTGGTATTCCTGCCTTTTTAGTCGGTTGTTGTTGAAAACTAAAAATTGATGAATCGGTTATAATTAGAAAACCTATAGATTTGTCCACGATGGAAGCAATTGTAAAGGATAACGATTTTAAAATAAAATTTGACGGTCAGCAACACCAAGTTGATGCAAATGTTCTCGTCAGCAGTTTGATACATACGACTACAGTTGTCCAAGAAGTCAACCGCTATCTTAACAGCGGAAAAAAGATTGA
>JADLGT010000299.1 GCA_020849195.1 Bacteroidia bacterium | reverse complement strand
TTTCGAGTTCAACAGGCTTGGTGTTGTTTTGCAATGCAAAATAATTAAGACATGCGGCAAGATCGCGCGCAACGCCAATGTGTGAAGCAGCATCGGCTCTGTTAGGTGTAAGTCCGATTTCAAAAACTGCGTCATCTTCAAATTTAAAATAATCTTTTGCTGTTGTTCCAACAGTTGTAGCAGGGTCAAGAACTAAAATTCCTTCGTGCGAATTTCCAATGCCTAATTCGTCTTCGGCACAAATCATCCCTTCGGATACTTGTCCGCGTATTTTTGATTTTTTTATTTCAATGGATTCCCCATTAGCCAGGTAAAGTGTTGAGCCAACCCTTGCCACTAAAACTTTTTGACCTATGGCAACATTTGTGGCGCCACAAACAATATTGAGCAATGTGTCTGAACCAACATCAACAGTAGTTAAACTCAACCGGTCGGCATCGGGGTGTTTGACTTTGGTTTTCACTTCACCAACAACAAGGCCTTTCAAACCGCCTTTTATGGCAGACACGTGTTCTATATTTTCTACTTCAAGTCCGCAATCGGTAAGCACTTTAGCAAGCTCTTCGGCAGGCAGAGTTGTCTTAACGTAATTTTTTAACCAGTTATAAGATATTTTCATCTGTATATATTTTAGTTAAGCATTGATATTCAATTTTTAAATAACAGGTTAAGAGCGTAAATTTTCATCTTCGTACTCCCACACACAATTTCTTGTATGCTTGGTAACAACGGTTGGTGCTTAACCTGTAAACGTCAATTTCATGTGCGAGATTCCGGCTTTACGGATACTCAGTAAAAAATCGACTTTTGTTTTTATCTTAATTTATTATGGGAACTGTTTGAACATTTTTTATTTCTATTCCTAGTTCCTTCAATTTTGCCAAATAATTTCTAATCTGTTTATTTTTACGGTTATTATCACTTCTTGTATACAATACAGGTTCTTGATAGGCCACTTTGTTTTTTATGATATGATAAGTTGCAACAATTATTTTATGCCCTACGGCTATTAGTGCTTTTTTCTTACCACGTCTGCTTATCAAACTCTCGTACTTGCGTTTTAAATAACTATCTTTTTTTCGGGTTGCACCCCAACCCGATTCTACAAGGGTTGTTTGTAAATATTTGTTCCCATGTATTGTGCCTGTTACTTTTTTTTTCCACCACTTTCATTATTTCCGGGGCTCATGCCCGCCCAACTGCTCAAGTGTTGCTCGTTGGGAAATCTGCTCATGTCTACACCTATTTCACTTATAATGCTTACTGCGCTACTTTTACCAACTCCCGGTATGCTTTGTAATAAGTCTATTTCTACCTGATACTGTGCTGCTGCCTTATCTATTCGATCTTCCAGCTTTATTATCAATTTCTCTCTGTCGTCAATGCTTTCTTTGAGAGTTTGTAACATAAACTGATGATGTTCTGTTAATCTTCCCTCCAACGCTTTTTTTACTTCCGTTTTACCGGCTTTCATTTTACCATGATAATGTTTTATCAACTCTTCCGCGTTGGTTTGTCCTTTCACCAAGTCATTAATGATCTTTGTGCCCGTTGCTCCATCTACATTGGTCAATACACTGCTGAGCTTGATATTGCAATCTTCCAACGTCTTGATGACCCTGTTCTTATCCGATGCTGCCTGGGCAACTACTTTCTTCTTATACCGAACCAAATCTCTCAGTTCACGAATATCTCGAGGCGGGATAAAACTCCCTTTTAGTAATCCACTCAAAAGCAATTTGCTTAACCATTGGCTATCCTTTTTATCGGTCTTGTGGCCTGGTACGTTTTTTACGTGACGGGCATTGACAAGAATCACCTCAAAATCTTCTTCCAGTATGTTGAACACGGGTTTCCAATAAATGCCCGTACTCTCCATGGCTACATGTGTAACTCCTTCTGTTTTGCACCAGTCTCTTAATGCTGTCAAAGAACTTGTAAATGAATCAAACTCTTTTGTTTGATAATCTTCTTCGCTTTTGCGAATTGTTGCTACGATGTTGTCCTTATGAACATCTATCCCGCAGCCGGTTTGTACAACCTGGTTGAATTTTATTGCTTGCATGATGGGTTTTTTTGTGCGCAAGGTAAATATTCATCCACGGTTGGTGTGCTTTTTTGCCGCTCATGTCCATTTCATGTGTATATAATTTTGCAAGTAACTGTTTGTCACATGGAATACGCCATATTCATTTCGGTTGGTCTACCACAAGGTATATGGCTATTTCATAGAATAAAAAAATTAGCTGTTGATTATTGAAAGCCGGCATCAATTTTATTTTGCCAACTGTCAACGGTCAAATTTATTTTGTTCCGGTATGTCCAAATCCGCCTGCTCCGCGTGCAGTATCTGCCAGCTCGTGTACTTCAAGCCATTCGGCCTGTTCGTGTGCGGCAACAACCATTTGAGCAATTCGTTCTCCGTCGTTAATTATAAAATTTTCATTCGATAAGTTTACCAGTATTATTTTTAATTCTCCTCTATAATCTGCATCAATAGTGCCCGGCGAGTTAAGCACGGTTACTCCGTATTTTGCGGCAAGCCCGCTTCGCGGACGAATTTGAGCTTCATATCCTACGGGCAATTCAATAAATAAACCCGTGGGCACGATTGTTCTTTCGAGCGATTTTAGTGTAATAGGGGAAGCAATATTTGCACGTAAATCTACACCTGCCGATGCATTGGTGGCATATTGCGGAAGTTCATGTTTCGATTTATTGATGATTCGGATTTTCATTATTCATTAGCTTTTCTATACCGGGTCGTTCCAACACAATAACCACTATTACAAACAACACAACCAACAAATTATTTAGCACTATTGTAATAGCTGAATTTCCTTGTATAAAATAATGACCGGTAAAATACAAAGCTAATGATAATGTGAGGTATCCCAAAATGCGTTTCAGGTTGTAATGAACAGGATAGTGTTTATTTCCAATGAAGTACGAAACCACCATCATTGTTGCATAACAGGCAAGTGTAGTCCATGCCGAACCCATAAAACCCATAATAGGAATTAAAGTAAAATTAAGTACAAGTGTAATTATTGCACCCATACCGGTAAGATAAGCTCCGTAGCGGGTTTTACCGGTGAGTTTATACCAAATAGAAAGATTAAAAAATACGCCGAGGCATAGATTAGCCAGTAACAATATGGGCACCACATGTATTCCTAATCGAAATTCTTTACCTATAAAATACTGTATCCACGAAAGGTTGAGCATGGTAGCTACAAAAATAAACGCACAGGCAATGATGAAATAGTTCATTACATCGGCGTATAATTTTTTCGCATTTTTTTCGCGGGCGTATGAAAAGAAAAATGGCTCGGCGGCATACCGAAACGTTTGAATGAAAATGGTCATGAGGATAGATATTTTGTAACAGGCTCCGTAAATTCCTACCTGTGATTCGGCAATATTCGGAGGCAATAAATATTTAAGCAAAATACGATCCATCGTTTCGTTTGTCATACCGGCCAATCCTGCTAATAGCAAAGGGAAGGCATAGGCCATCATCCGTTTCCACAACGAAAAATCAAATGAATACTTTATGCGTATTACTTCAGGAAAAAGCATAATCAACATAATAAAACTGCCGACCAGATTAGAAATAAAAACATACCCTACACCAATGGAAGGATTGTATATACTTTGTGCAATAGTGTAAAAAATGCTTTGGCTATTGTTATATGCATTTTTACAGATTCCTATAAAAAAAATATTGAGTGCAATATTCACACAAATGTTTACTATTTTAATCAATGCAAAACGCGTTGCTTTATTTTGTTCGCGCAACTTAGCAAACGGAATAGAGGTGAAGGCGTCTAAGCCGATAATAAGTATAACCCATATTACGTAGTTGGAATGGTTTGGATGCCGGATAAGTTGTGCAAGCGGCTGTGCAAATACAGAAAGTGCGCTTACAAAAATAAGTGTGCTTACAAGTAATGATATAAGCGCAGTACTATACACTTTGTCTTTATCGTTTTCTGAAACTGAAAAGTTGAATAAAGCAGTTTCCATTCCGTAAGTAACAACAATTATGAGGAATGAAATATACGCGTACAGCTCGGTAACAATACCGTATTCGCCGGTTGTAAAATTATACGTATAAAGCGGAACCAAAAAATAGTTAAGCAAACGCGCTACGATGGTGCTTAGCCCGTAAATAGCTGTTTGTCCTGCTAATTTTTTAAGTGCGTCCAATTTTTAAATCAAGAATGGGAAGGTTATTTTCCGGTAAAATTTGCTTTTCGTTTTTCTAAAAAGGCACCGGTACCTTCTTTAAAATCGGCGGTGGAAAAACATTTTCCAAATTCGCTAACTTCTTTCGCATAGCCATCTATGCCATAATTATAATAGGCGTTTATACTTGTAATAACCCCTGCAACAGCTACTGGCGCTTTAGTTTTTATTTTTTCAAGCAATTCGATACACTTTGGCCTTAACAGCTCCGGAGTTGTTACATAATTTACCAAACCTAATTCCAATGCCTGTTGTGCGGTAAGCATATCTGCAGTCATGTGCAATTCCATTGATTTTGCTTTGCCGATTAATTGCGTCAAACGCTGTGTTCCTCCATAACCTGCTATCAATCCGAGGTTAACTTCGGGTTGACCGAATTTTGCATTATCGCTTGCAACCCTCAAATGGCAGGCCATCGACAGTTCGCAGCCCCCGCCCAAAGCAAAGCCATTAACAGCAGCTATTACCGGTTTTGGCGATTGCTCGATAAGCGCAAAAACATCTTGCCCGGCTTTTGCCATAGCCATCCCCTGTTCAGCGCTTAGCCCAACAAATTCTGATATATCGGCACCGGCAACAAATGCTTTCTGTCCGGCACCGGTAAGTATAATTCCTTTTACAGAAACATCGGCAATGGCCAACTTAACGGCTGCTTCAATTTCTTGCACTGTTTTTTTGTTTAAAGCGTTGAGCTTATCGGGGCGATTAACTGTTATTGTGCAAATTGCGTTTTCTGTTTTTACCAGTAAATTTTCAAACGACATATTAGAAGGCATAATTAAATTTCAGAGGTAAATGTACGTAAAAGTTATGCTATTCCGCATTTGCAGCAATCAGCAAAATAGGCCCTCCCGGATTTTACAATGAAATTTTTTTATCGTTCATTCCGATTTTAATCGGGATAGAAAGCAAACTACACTAATATTGGTATAAATAGCAACAAAAAAGGCTTCCCTTATGGAAAGCCTTTTTTGCAATTAACCGGTTAACCTTTTTTACTTTGTCAGCATTATTTTTTTCGACGAAGTAGTTCCGTTAATAGTTAGTTTAACCAAATAAAATCCTGTGCTTAAATCGGTAGCAGATAATTGAACTTGGTGAAGGCCCGAACTTTCGATGCGATTAACCAAATCAATAACATTTTCTCCTATTGCGTTATATACTTCAAGGTTAACGCCGGCATTTTGCTCCAACGAATAGTTAATGGTAGCTGTGCCCGAAAATGGGTTGGGGAAAACAGAAAGCCTGTCATTGCCAATTTCATTTTCATTTAACCCGGTTGTTGAAGCAGTGTTTACTGTATTTAAAGTAGTATTGGTAACAATAGCCGAGTTAAAATCAAAATAGATGTGTCCGGTATTTTCGATTTTGTCGCCAACAGCTAAGCCCGACTTAGTGCTAATACTGTAATTAACAAAGCCATGGCTTTTGGCTTCGTTAGTTGTGCTATCGGGAAGCATAATGCTGTCAAATTCGAACTTCAACACATTATTACCAATTAAATAATAACGCATAAAGTGACTGGAAGCATTTATTTTCAACGTTTTTATATCCAGATTTGATGCAAGTGTGTCGAGAATAAACACATCGTATGCCACATCGTTTCCGGTGTTCTGAAAATTAATGGTGTAGTTTAATTCAGTTGCCTGAGTTGAAATATCACCATTTGCTTTCATTCCGGGTGCCCCTACTTGCTTTTCATTAGGATCATATGAGTTTGTTACGGGAAAACACTTTTTTACTATATTATTCGTTGGGTTGGCATCGCCCGACATTGGCTCGGCTATAACAGTAACACAAACCGAATCACCAATTTGTGCTGTTGAGTTTGTATTTACAATTAACACCGGAAACGAATTCGAATTGTAAATCGAAAAGCCGTTAAGGTTAGTAAAGTTAAATATAACAGTGTCCCCACTCATTGTATAGGGCAATCCATTTTTTTCGCTCAAGAATGTTACATTCGAGGGGATGATAATTTTTAATTTTCCACTCACAGGCGTACATGTATTGTTTTGGCCCCATGCATAAATGTAGCCGTTTCTTCCGGGTCGAAATGCAAAGCCCGCAACATCAGCAATTAGATCAAATACGTTGTTTTTGCAAGTAACTGCAAAATCTTTACCTGTTGCAGGGAGTGAAGAAACTGTGTAAGTCCAGCTTGCCGGACAATTTGTTTTTAAGAAACTCGCATTTACTCTGCCAACCGAAATTAACTCGAT
>JADLGT010000298.1 GCA_020849195.1 Bacteroidia bacterium | reverse complement strand
TCCGGCACTCTTTCCTCCAGTTACAATAAATCCTCCATCTTTCGTTTCTGAAAAATGCCGAGGAAAAAAGTAATAGGAAGGTGCCGAATATGAATGTTGTTCGGGATATTTGAGCGTCCAATCAAGAACCCCTTTTGTATCTGATTGTCTCATTACGACTGCAAGCGGATCATAATACGACTCTTCACTCATCAGAATATACTTACCGCTTTTAGTTTCAGCTACCCAATTCCCATTCGCAAGTTGATAATTAAAATAATCGGTCGCCCACATAATATTTCCATTTTGATCTATCTTGACAAAATATGAATGATCTTTGCTAAGGGTATGACCACCAGTAGAGAACAAAAAATTATGATCACTGGTTTCTATAATGCAGTGACCATTACTCATATCACCTAAATAATAAATCTTCTCGAAATTTTTTTGCCCTAACACTTTGGAAAATAGCAAAACAAATATTACAAAGTAGGACGCTATGGTTTTTAACATATTTGTAGCTTGGCTGTTAATAATATTTGCAATGAACAATCGCCTGCAATAGTCGATACCTGATCTTACAGAAGGTATTTCTTTTCACTTATTTTTTGATCGGCTTCTTTTTCACCTTCCGCAAACCAATAAATCCTTTCGACTTCTCATTGAGCAGCGCCAAGTTCACTACATCTATCATTTTTTCTACATAATGAAAATTTAATCCTTTCAAGTAGTTCGCCTTAATTTCTTCTACATCTTTTCGGTTCTCTTTACATAAAATTATTTCTTTAATGCCTGCCCGTTTTGCAGCAAGTATTTTTTCTTTTATTCCGCCAACAGCAAGAACACGACCTCTTAAGGTGATTTCACCCGTCATGGCAATTTCACTTTTTACTTTTCTGCGTGTAAAGGCACTGGCTAAAGCCGTAAGCATGGCTATTCCGGCGCTAGGTCCGTCTTTGGGTGTTGCTCCCTCCGGAATATGAATGTGTACGTTCCATTGTTCAAATAATTTCGGGTCGAGTTTGAGCGCGTCGCTGTGCGACTTGAGGTATTCAAATGCAATAGATGCACTTTCTTTCATTACATCTCCCAAATTTCCGGTGAGCGTAAGTTTTCCGCTACCGCGACTCAAACTTGTTTCAATAAATAATATTTCGCCGCCCACAGGAGTCCAGGCTAAACCGGTAACAACACCCACTACATCATTCCCCTGATATTTATCTTTTTCATGAGCAGGTCCAAGTATCTTATTCAAATCCGATTCGAGCGGGCGAAGATTGTATTTTTCATTCATTGCTATACTTTTAGCAACCGAACGTACTATACGTGCAAGCTGCTTTTCAAGCCCGCGAACACCCGACTCTCGTGTGTAATTTTCGATTACGTTTTCAATTACTTTATCGTCCAACACAAGTTGTTTGGGTTTTACACCATGTTCGGTAAGCTGTTTGGGTAACAAATGTCTCTTGCCTATTTCCAACTTCTCTTCTACAGTATATCCGCTCACTTCAATAATTTCCATGCGGTCGCGCAAAGCAGGTTGTATGGTATTAAGCGAATTTGCTGTCGCAATAAACATTACTTTCGACAGGTCGTAATCGAGCTCAACAAAATTATCATAAAAACTACTGTTTTGTTCGGGGTCGAGTACTTCCAGCAAAGCCGATGATGGATCGCCATGAAAATCGTTTCCCACTTTATCTATTTCATCTAAAATAAAAACCGGATTTGATGTACCCGACTTTTTTATATTCTGCAAAACCCGTCCGGGCATTGCTCCAATATATGTTTTGCGGTGACCGCGTATTTCCGACTCATCTTTTAATCCGCCTAACGACATACGCACATATTTTCGTCCAAGCGCTTCAGCAATCGATTTACCCAACGAAGTTTTACCCACTCCGGGCGGGCCATACAAACAGAGGATAGGCGCTTTCATATTTGCTTTAAGTTTTAGAACAGCTAAATGTTCTATAATTCGTTCTTTTACTTTTTCAAGTCCGAAATGATCGCGATCGAGAATAGCAGCTGCTTTTTTCAAATCGAATTTATCTTTCGAATACGTATCCCAAGGCAAATCAAGCAACACTTCGAGGTAATTCATTTGAATTGAATATTCGGCTGCATTAGGATTCATGCGCTCCAGCTTATTCATCTCCTTCTTAAATGTTTCGGCAACCGCCTTAGCCCACTTTTTTTCTTCTCCACGTTTTCGCATTTCCTGCACCTCTTGCTCATTACCACCGCTTCCAAGCTCTTCCTGAATAGTTTTCATTTGCTGCTGCAAAAAATATTCGCGCTGCTGGCGGTCAATATCAACTTTAACTTTTGTTTGAATTTGGTTTTTCAACTCCAACATTTGATGTTCTTTTGTAAGCTGTTCGAGCAATAAACTTACACGTTGTTTAAGATCGGCCAATTCCAACATTTTTTGTTTTTCTGTAACCGGCGCATTCATATTAGAGGAAACAAAATTAACTAAGAACGAAGGGCTCTCAATATTACGTATTGCAAATCCCGATTCGGAAGGAATATGCGGAGAAAGTTTAATCACCTGCAATGCCATATCTTTTGCAGAAGAAACCAACGCTTCAAACTCTTTATCGGTTTTTACCGGCTTAGCTTCTTCAAATGGCAAAACACTTGCTTTAAGATAAGGATCGGTTTCGATCAACTCTTTTATTTTAAAGCGTTTTTTTCCGCGTATAATTGCCGTTGTATTCCCATCGGGCATCTGAAACATACGGAGTATTTGCGCCACAGTTCCCACCTTGTTCAAATCATCGAGCAATGGTTCCTCTATCTTATCGTTTTTTTGAGATACAACTCCAATTATTCGTTCGCCTTTGAATGCTTCTTTAATCAGCTTAATCGATTTATCGCGACCAACAGTAATTGGAATAACAACACCGGGAAAAAGTACCGTATTCCTCAACGGTAATATGGCCAACACATCCGGAATTTTTTCCGAGTTCATTACATCTTCGTCTTCCGAAGTAAGCAATGGAATAAATTCCGTATCATCATCAATTACCTGCTGAAAATTCAACCCTTCGGGATCAAAACCTAAGTTCATAATTTTTTAATTTTTGCTTTTTAATGTCAATAGCTATGCCACCTGCAAAAATATGACAATATGGCAAACCGCATATTGTTAATGTACTATATTTGTGTCGTCTTAAAATATACTTTTAAAATCATTTTACTAATATAAAAAAACACAACCATGCCCGGCACTGAACTTTTTGGCGATGAAGAAAGAAAAGAAGTGAACGATGTGATGCAAACCGGAGTACTTATAAGGTACAACCACGACCAACAGCGAAATAACCATTGGAAAGCCCGCGATTTTGAAGCCGAGGTTCGCAAATTAACCGGTGCAAAATATGCACATGCCGTATCCAGCGGATCAACAGCAGTTGCTACTGCCCTTGCCGCTGCAGGTGTAGGAGCCGGCGATGAAGTAATTGTTCCGCCTTTTACTTTTATTGCATCTGTTGAAGCTGTTTTGTTTGTTGGCGCATTACCTGTTTTTGCCGAAATTGACGAAACACTTTGCCTGACTGCCGAAGGAATTAAAAAAGTAATTACTCCAAAAACCAAAGCCGTTTGTTTGGTACACATGTGCGGCGGAATGGCCGATATGGATTCGATTATGGATGTGTGTACAAAAAACAATCTTACCTTGGTTGAAGATGCGGGGCAGGCTTTTGCCGCATCGTACAAAGGGAAATATGTGGGACTGTTTGGAAAAGCGGGAAGTTACTCTTTCGATTTTTTTAAAATTGCTACGGCCGGCGAAGGTGGAGTTGTTGTAACCAACGATGAAAAAATATATAAACACATTGAAACTTATTCCGACCATGGGCACGACCATATTGGCAATAACCGAGGTATGGAGCAACACCCCATACTTGGATTTAATTACCGCATCAGCGAATTAAATGCAGCCGTTGGACTTGCACAAACACGCAAAGTGCCCGCCATTATTGAAAAAAACAGGCGCAATAAAAAATTTCTTGTAAACG
>JADLGT010000297.1 GCA_020849195.1 Bacteroidia bacterium | reverse complement strand
TGTTGCACTGTACCGTAAAATTCAAAACAACGAAATTGAAGAAGCGTTTACTCAACATGATTTTGAGCAAGTGGTAACAGAGGTTAGCGAAGCAATAGCAAGAGGCAAAAACATACAAGCCGAAAACATTTCCAAAAAACTTAGCCAGTACTATTATACCACACTTAAGCGTGGCAACGAGTACCGCTATCAACTTACTGTTTTTGCTACCGATTTAGTACGTATAATGTTGCAGGAAATAAAACCGGAGTTCGAATCAATAGAGCTAATTCATACGTTTAAACGTACGCTTCGGTTAGTTAACGATGATCTGAAGTCTATTGGCACATTTGAATATTGGCACCTTAGTCATTACCAGCCCTCCAAGCGTGTGGTGCTTTCTCATATAGAAAATCTTCAGCGCATGGTAGATGATCGCACTATTGCATTGCGCCAGCTTATGAAGAATAATGTTGAGAACACAAAAAGTCTCATCAATAGTTTCATCGAAATATTTGAAGAGTTAGGTCGCCAGTCGGAAGGTTTAACTCAAACGCTCACATTCAAACAAAGTCTGTTTGATGATATTAAAGCAGCCGAATCAAATTTTCTTGGGAAAAAAGAAGATTGGGAAAAATACACACGTATTCGCGGAGAAATTGAACGTTTCTTCGAGAATATCGACAACCGCATGTTGTCCATTAACGATCGCATACAATTATCTGTAAGCCGTCTTAAAGCCTTGTACGATACGCTTCAATACAAGCAACTGTATAAACTAAAACTCGAAAAGTTATTGATGTTTATGCTTCGCAATACTAAAAAAGATGAGAATGGCGAATTGCAATTTCCTGAACCTATTAAATCAAAACATATTCCTTATCACCGTTCGCGCTTACCACAACTACCCATCATCGACTTTGTTGATGTTGAGCCGGCCGATGTTCCTGATTTTGCCATCGATGAGGAATACCTGAAAGCTAAAGAACAACAAAACTATAATCTACTTGCTCGTCAGGAAAGCATTTCCAAATGGCTCGAAAGTATTAATACCGATTTGGCCGCAGGTAAATCCATTGTGTTCGACGAGTGGTTCAAAAATATTTATAGTAAAGAAAAAAATCTGGAAGTACCTATCGACGTATGCTTTGGACTTATACAGCGCTATGGAAAAAACAAAGACATTGAATTTGTAATTGATAAAACAAAACCCTTTCACCCTAAAGAAGATTTAGCCCTATGGAAACTGAAAATTCAGCCTTCGAATTCCTGACACGCGAATCGGCAGCAAAATATTTTGCTGAAACCGACTTTACGTTAAAACAAGGACGCCATATTCAACAATACGGCGTTGACTCAAAACTATTCGACTATCTGTACGAAAATCATGAAGACCTTGGTCGCTATTACGAACAATTATTTGGCGTGTATCTGCGTAAAGAAAGCAACGACCGCGAAGAGTATTTTTACTTGGCTTTCCCCGAAGATGGACACGGACGTTTTGTAAAAGACCGTTATAAAGAACTCGACCCTCGTCATGTTATTTTCGGAATTCTTTTATTGAACGTTTACCGCGAACGTATGTTCGAGAAAAAAGAAATGAAATGGGAAAACCTCGAACAACTTTTTGATGAAAGCGAAAGCCGTGAACTGTGGCAAAAACTTTTATACGGCGAAGTAAAACGAAATTACACCCCACACGAAAAGGAAGAGGTAAAACGAAGAGTTGAACATACACTTAACTTGTTCGATAAATTAGGATGGATACAGTGGATTGATTCGACGAACATTCACTTCGAAATTATGCCTTCCATTGATCGTATTTCAAAATTATATGCTAACGAAATTCAAAACGTAGAGTTGATTAGTGAATATGTTCAAGAACAAATTGTTTAATAACAGTAAAACTATTTTAAAAAAATAGTACATCCATTCACATTTTGTACAAAAAGTAAAAATTAAAGTAAACTATATACTATGGCTACCGAACCAAACAACAAATACCCGAGAATTTATTCACTATCAACTGTAGGCGTACGTCAACACAACAATGCCGACTATTTGCTGCACCACACACGTACCGACTTTACCGGCGATAATGGTCTCGGAAAATCAATCATTGCCGACTTAATGCAGCTTATTTTTGTACCCAAGCGCGATATGTGGAGGCCCGGTACCGAAGGGGTCGGTAAAAACGACCGGCGTATTGAAGGGATACCTCTAAACAAAGATTATGTTACACATGCTTACACATTTATAAATATAGAACGTTACCAAGGTCATTTCGTTACTATTGGCGCATTTATTCCTAAAAATTCTCGTTTGCCTGTTCGCCCTTTCATTGTTCAAAAAGGCGACGACTTTGAAAACAAAACCCTCATCTCGTTTAGCAAGCCATTAAAAGCAACCGATTTTATTAACGAGTCGAAGCAAGTTTTTGATTTGAAAGAATTGAAAGACCGTTTGCTGCATAAATACGATGTGCATCTGAAAGACTTTATCCATCACGAAGAAATTCAGTTGTATTACGAAATGTTGTATAAAAATCAACTCGTACCCATCGATCTTACCAAAGAAACCAATTTAAAAACGTATGCAAAAATTTTGCAATCGTTTGCACGCGCCAAAACACTCGATATAAACAACTCGCGCAGCCTACAAAACTTTTTGTTTGAAGACAATGATATTATTCGACAAATATTTGACGAACAAAAAGATCAGTTGGTGAGCTACATACGCCAATACAATAAAAATCGCGGAGTAATTGGCGATTTAGAAGTGAAGCAAACAAAACTTAATGCGTTAAAATCGCTATACGAACGTTATTCAACAGGTAAGGTCGATTTCCTGAAAGCCGATGCAGTTGTGGCTTCCCTCACCTACCTTGATGCACAAAACGTTGCCGAAGACAATGAAGTACGTCTGAACAATGCAATGAATAGTTTTAAAAAGAGCGAAGGCGAAGTTAAGATGCAGTCCGAATCAATACTGCGCTTATACCAGGAGTTAGTGGCAGTTACAAATGTGCTGAAATCGAAATTGGAAGCAGAACTCCCATCATTAACCGATGAAAAAATTAATGTAAAACGGATGGAGGCAAATAAGCTATGGGGGCTTGTTAGTCAGTTGGAAAGCATTGCGCCGGTTTTCAAAAAATATAAAAACGTTAAAGCTATACGGAAAAAACTATCCGATCAAGCCCGCATACGTGAACAAAAGAAAAAATTTGACACACTAAAAACTATTTCTGTTTTTGAAGCATTTGAAAAATCGGAATGGGTAAAAAATTACAACGAGGCTTATCAGGTCTATCAACAAAAACTCATCGACCTTCCTCAAACAATCGCCTCACTAAAAAATTTACTTGAAATTTATCAAAGCGATACTGGCTCCGATACTTTCTTGCATTGGGCAATCGATCAGAAAAAAGCATTATCGCTTGCGCAGGAAACAGTATTGATGCACTTAAAAGACATTACGATTAACAAACCGAAAAAGTATGAAACCGGTTCTGTTTATACCACCAATGCAACTAAGTTGATGAACAGTTTTGAAGAAACAAAAGACGGGGTATGGCTGGTGTTGGGAGAGTTGCGCGAGTTTGTTCCGTTTGTTACCAAGCAAAAATTCAACAATGCTAAGTCATTAAAATCGTCAATACAAAAAGACAGCGCTGATGTTAAATTACAAATTGAAGCAGCCCAAAACGAATTGGATGTGGTTAACCGAATGAATAAGGAGTTGACAGAAATTGGATTTAACGCTGAAATGTTGGAGGCCTATAACAACCGCGCTGAAATTGAAAGTTTTGAGTTCGATGAAACCTTAAATGAAACGATTATTCCGCTTATCGAAAATAATTTAGAGAGCTTAACTAAATTCGATACGCTTTCCGAACAGTACAAAAACGCAAACAATGATGCTACTACGCTCACTAAACGCCAAACCGAATTAACAATTGATTTGGATGTGGTAAACAAAGATTTAGTAGCCTATGCCGAATACCTTGAAAACAACTACCAGAGTACTAAAAAAGCAATTAAAGAACTGGAGTCGGGCTTATCCGACAACACGATCGAGCATCTGAAAAATCGTAAAGCCGAAGCCGCAAGCCAAGCCGATTTATTAATTACAAATAAAGAAAATGCCGAACGAAATATTATTTCTAACGAAGGCATTATTGAGAGCGCCAAGGAGCGGAAAAAACAATTGGATATTGACATAGATAAGTTTGCAAAAATTTTTGAAGAGAAACGTAATGCGCTCGAAACCGAAACAGAATTTAAATTCGAAGACCTGCTGGCCGAAAGTCATAACTACAATGAAAAAACATTAAAGCGATTGGAGAGCGAATACTATGATGCACGCAGAAGTTATGAGCAGGAATTTACACGCATAGCACAGTCGTTTGAAGAAACCAAAGACCAAAAAAATCCGGAGTTGGAAAACGACCGATTTAATTTCCATACGTTGGTGCGTATATTATGCGGAAAGTTGGCGCTCGAAGGTATGGCACCCGAGTTGGTAAAACTGAACGAAGAGATTAAAAAATTTGGCGACCTGCAAGTGGCCATTATCATTAACGTGTTTTCGCAGGTTGAAAAACAATACAATAACCTGCGCCGCTTAGTTACCGAACTCAATTTCTTCTTTCAGGAAAATAAAATTAGCCATGGTTACTCGTTCCGCATTGATTTTAACGACAGAAAAGATATTGGCATTGAATGGATTTCGAAAATGAGAGAGCGTGCCAAAGTTCAGCGCTTCGGAGCTGATTTATTTAGCGATATAGAAGGCATTGACACTACTGATAGCTCTCCCGATAAACTTATCATCAGCATTGCTCAGGCATTTAGTCAGGCCCGCAATTGCGAACTGGAAGATTTGCTTAACCCAAAATATTATTTCGAACTTAAAGTAGGTTTGTACGACGATAAAGGAAACAAATACTCCGGATCGGGTGGGCAGGCCTATACTGCATTAGCCTTGCTGTGTATCGGTCGCCTGTCGGTAATTCAGCGCGAAAAAGATCGTCCGGGTGTTAAGTTTATTATCATCGAAGAACTTTCAAATATCGACGATACAAACTTTGGGCTATTTCCGCAAATCGCCGAGCATTTTGGTTATCAGCTAATGACCATGACACCGAAACCATTTGGCACCTACACCGAAGACAACTGGTTTTTACACATGTTGGTTCGTGGAAAAGATAAAGACATTAACTACCAGCCTATGAGTTTCTTTAAAACAAAAAATACAAAGAAACTACTCAGAGATTATATTACTGAAGTGGAAACAGATAACAAGGCAAATAAAAATTCGGGAAATACAAACTTTGCGAATAATTAAATTTATTCAACTCGGATTTTCAAATGAACCTCCTGCAGGATACTAAGAGGTGTCAAATAACCCAACACACTTGACGAATAAGGATCGCAGCAAATTGCAGGGAACGAACCACGAAGAGATTAGAAGCGTAATTCAAAATTAAAATTAAGTACTATGAACAGAAACAATTCAAAACCTGTAGCCATGTTGCTAGCAGGACTGCTATGGTGTGGCTTTGCACAAGCGCAAGAATCTGTCAATACTTCGGGAGGCAATGCTTCAGGTAGCGGAGGTACTGCGAGCTATTCCGTGGGACAACTTGTTTACACCACCAACATCGGAAGTTCGGGTTCTGTAGAACAGGGCGTTCAACATACGTATGAAATTTTTACCGTAGGTAATAATGAAACAACAATGAAATTATCGCTACAAGCATTTCCAAACCCAACAACTGAAAATTTAATCGTGCAAATAAGCGATTACAACAATGAAAAGTTGTCGTATCAACTTGTTGATATGCAAGGTAAATTGATAACCATTGGGCAAATTACAACGCAACAAACGCAAATAGAAATGCGAAATTTGCCTTTAACTACCTATTTCATTAATGTTATAAACCAGGAAAACAAAACAGTTCAAACATTCAAAATCATTAAAAACTAAAAACGATGAAAAAATTAATTACAATTAGTACAGTAATTTTATTGACTGCAAGTGTGTTTGCTCAATCACCTCAAAAAATGAGCTACCAAGCAGTAATCCGTAAAAGCACCGGTGTATTAGCAACAAATCAAGCTGTAGGT
>JADLGT010000296.1 GCA_020849195.1 Bacteroidia bacterium | reverse complement strand
AGGTTTCCATCACGGCATATTTTTTAATAATTACAAGACCCGAATCTGGAGACAAGCGGGCATCGGACACATCAATATATCTTACATACATAGCGGTGATAATGTATTTTTTAAGGTCATATTTGGCACGTGGTGCACGGAACCTAAGTGAGTCTTGCTTTGGATGAATTGAAATAAATTCGGGACCTTGCAAGTCGAGGTCGGTTGCGCTTGCTGAAGGCTTTTCTCCTGAACCAAGTTCTATGTCGCTCCTGTCCATAAACCATTTGAAACTCTCCATAAAGCAGATGTATTGATTAACAGGAAACTTAACAATAGATCCTTTACCATTGCTTTTAAACACCCCTTCGCGTTTTGTAAAATCTACGTGTGCATTTACGTTATTTGTTGAAAATTCGAGTGCGGATTCTTCAAGCGATTGCAACCTGAAATCGGCGGGATCGGAATCGAACGCTTTTTGTTTGAATTTGATATTGAGCGCCTCCAGCTCGGCTTTCTCAAAAGTAATTTTTCCGCGACCCGACATGAGGCCGGGTGTAAGATCATATCTTCCGGTAAACATCGCTTTCCCATCATAACTCGAAAAAGGTTTTTCCCGCGAATAAATTTGCATCAAATCTTTGTAGGGCAGCCAGTGTGTATAAGTACCTTCTCCTTTAACTTGCGGGAACTCGACATGTCCTTTCTTTTCTTCTTTCACATCAAAAGTTTGGGCAACTCCATTCATGGAATCGGGGAAGAATATAAAACTCTTTGAGCGCGAAGATGATGTTAAATAATTGACTAATCCATTTCCCTGCAAGCCTTCGTGGCTAAGCATAATGGTGTCGTTGAACTGTGCTTTGCCTCCATACAATGCAAAACCTTCGGTAGGCGTGGGGCGGCGAAAGCCAAGCGAATAATCTTTTTGCAGTTTGAGCGATTCTTTAAACTGCGGAAAAATTCCGGCCGAAACAAAATCTCCGGAAAAATTTAATCCTTCGTTTGTAAAATTATCTAAACTATCGAGCGTAAATGGTTCGAGATGGAAATAAAATCTATCTTTCGGATACACGCCGCTCTGTACAGATTTTTTCTGATAATAAACATAAGAATCTTTTGCACTATTAAATATAGGGTACTTGCTGTAACCTTTATAACCGGATTTGTTTTTAGGATGGTCGATAAGCAAATCGCCATTAAGATGTTCGATTACCGATTTTACTTTTACCAGCAGAAACTCGCCGCGTTCGTTGGGTTCATTTGAGCGAACGGCCATGCGTAACGAGTCGGCGTCGGTAATGTCGATTTTAAACTGATCGTAATTAAAAGCAAAAGTTTTTCCATAGAAGTCAAATCGTCCGGCATGTATTCGACCCGAAAAAGTAAAATCACGATTCTTTTTCACGACTACCTGTTTTCCCAATGGGTAAATCACCACGTTTTGCGAGTCGCTTAGCAAAATTGCTGAAACGCCTCTAATGGTTAGGTCGTAATTGAGCAGATTTATTAACCCGTTGGCTTCATTTGGAAATATCGAATGAAAATTAAGAACATCGTAATCGGTTTTACCAACACGGTCGGTTATATATTGAAACAACCGGTCTTTTACTTGTATTTTATCAATTACAGGATCGTAGTTTATGCAACCCATTACAGCAAGGCGCACAAGCAAGGGGCGCAAGTCGTCGGCAGTTGCGTGCATAAACTTAGCAACATCAACCACATAAAATTCGCGCAAATCGTTTATTGATTTCACATAATTTTTTATCTGCACAAGCGGATTTATTCCATCCATGCCTTGCAACGATTCATATCGGGCAGATTTAAAAAAGCTACCCGACTCGAAGTCGGCTTCACCCTGCGTATTTCCAAGCAGCATCTTCAATTGTAATTGTGGCTCATCCGTTTTCCATGTAAGCTCTTCAAAGTACATATCTAAAACATGGTATGAATCGAGAAACGCCGAACGCGCCAATCCATCATCAGAGCGTATTAGTGAAACCTGCTTGTCTTTTGTAAGATATTTAAAAGATAAGCCCGGATGATAAATAGAATCTGTATCAAAATATATTTTAATGTTGGCGTTATCGGATGCAAGTTTTTCGTTTGTAATTAAAAATTGAGTTGAGCTTACAACCAAAAAGGGTTTGTCGTTTCTTTTAAACACAAGTTTTGCCTGCTGCGCATTGGTTCCCGAACCGATAAATTTAGCACCACGCATACTAAAACCGCCATCGTAATCAACCTTTTCGGTAAGACCATTGATTTGAAGCCGCTTGCTATACGATTCGTAGCGTGGATACGATAAACCTCCGGCAGGTTCGGCCAAAGCTTTGTCGGTAATTTTTCCAAGTAAGGGTTTTGTGAAATAGGTTTTATTATAAAATGCCACTGAGTCGGCAGTATAGCCTCCTGTTTTAACAATAATTTCGTATTTTTTTAATTCGGCATACACCGTTTCTTTTTCTAAAGCTGCTTTGAGCCAATTTACAGTTCCTCCCTCTCCTAAAAACTTGCCCGTTGCCGGATAATAAATTCCTTTGGTATTATTAATTACAACACTATCCGTTTGGTTATTGTGACAAACTAAATTCAGCGAATTAAAAATAACCTTTGGAACAGAATCATATTTGAATTCATATCCATTATTGTTCGAACTCCACTCATAGGTGGGCGATTTGTAAAATACATTATACGCAAAAAGGTTTTCACTCATAGCGAGGTAGTCGGTATAACTACGCAGCGCTTTACCATTAAGTATTTTGTTGATGCAATCTTGCCATGCAAGGAAATTTTTTTCGGACTGTTTAGTGTCCACAAAATTCATCATTGATGTTAAATAACTTTTGAAATCGGGTGGGCGCAAACGTTTTTTAAGCATAAGGTTGCACACTTCGTAAGTCATTTGTTTTTGTGTTTCGCTGAATTTACATTCGTGTGTTTTGCCAATAGACCAATATTCTGTTTCGAATTTTCTTAAAAATTCGCGCGAGTCGGTTTTGTCGGTGCTGCCGGCATCAAAAAAACTTTTAAGTTCTTCAATAAACTTGATAGGGTCGTCGGAAAAACTTTTAACCTGTGCGTTAGAAGGCAAGGGGGAGAGCAGCAATAAAGAAAGGAAAAAATAAAAACAATAATAAACGTTTAGCTTCATTATATATTCTTTATAAAACAAAGCATTGCCCACTTATTTTTCAGCTTGGTATTCAGTAAGTCCATGCCAAATTGCTTTGCTTTGGTTTCTATTAAAATAATATCAACATCAAAAAAACCACTCAATATTAAAACCCCCTTCTTGTCAAGCGATTGAATGTATTTTTCCATATCGCTCAACAATACATTTCTGTTAATGTTCGCTAAAATAATATGAAATGTTTTGCCGACCAACAATTGTGCGTCTCCTTTTTTAACAACTACACCACTAGTATTGTTAGTATTTATATTTTCAATTGAGTTTTCAACTGCCCAATCATCTGTGTCGATTGCTAAAACGCTTACTGCGCCCATCTTTGAGGCCAATATGGCCAAAACAGAGGTGCCGCAGCCCATGTCACAAACTGTTTTATTTTTCACATCGCATTCGATCAACTGAGAAATTACCATAAATGTGGTTTCGTGATGGGCGGTTCCGAAAGACATTTTGGGATTAATAATAATATCGTATTTAAGTCCTTCGATGGGAGGATGAAATGATGCCCGTACATAACATTTATTATCTACATTAATGGGCGAAAAATTCTCTTCCCATTGCTTATTCCAGTTTTGGTTTTTAATATATTGAACTTTGTATTGAAACGGATATTTAGTTTGAAGCGACTGAATAGCTGGTTCGGTTTCGCTGTTATACAATACCTCTTGTATATAGGCATTGAAGCCTGTGTCGGTATCCACAAAACTTTCAAAACCAATATTGGAAAAATGAATAGTAAGTATTTCGGCTATTTCGGCTGAGGACGTGGTACAAACAAATTCGAAATAATTCATTCGTTAATGTTTAATAGATATTTCGCAATTGAATTTTAGATTCATTTCGACCAATCCGCCTAACTGCTCAGACAGGGAAACCTCGTTCAATT
>JADLGT010000295.1 GCA_020849195.1 Bacteroidia bacterium | reverse complement strand
TACTTTTTTATACCGGTGAATAATTCCCGTCCGGCCGAAAAGCGGTGCGATGTGGTCGAGTGGAACGATGGTGTCGTTCTCATTGTCCTTGTAACTTCCACGGGTGTATGTAATGCTGCTTTTAAAGGAAAAATTATCATTCAGGTCGGCGGTTAGCGTTCCGGTTACGCCTTGTATGTAGGCTTCATCTGCATTCTGAGCCGCCACTACTTTGCTAAGCACGCCTCCGTATAGCACAGAATCTTTTCCATTGAGTTTAAAATCTTTCACTACCATGGCGTTGGTAAGCAATGTGTAAAAACAGCTTCCTTCCAGTTTCCACTTGTTGTCGGCAAACAGATTGGCAAAGCCTGCTTCCACGTTATAAGCGTATTCCGGTTGCAGGTTAGGGTTCGGAACGATTACCATTCCGGGCGATGAATCAAATACTTTGCCCAAGTCGTCAACGTTAGGAGCTTTGAAACCTGTTGATGCCAGAATATTAAACCGAACATTGTCATGAGGCATCAACACAAGGCCTAAACTTCCGCTCAAAGCATTGTTAGACTGAGTAGCGGTTCTATAAGGAAACGGAAAATAGCTTGTGTCCTTAAAAGTGGCGTTTAATCCGGTATGTGTAAATCGCAGCCCTTCCGACAAAATAGCCTTTTCGCTTATTTCCCAACTGTGTGTGGCATAACCGGCAAAGGTAGAATAGGTACTTCCGCCGTCGGGATAGCGTGTGTCTCCTGCCTTTTCAGTATTGCTGCTAATGTTGACGATATTAGAAACGGAGTTCACATTGTTGTGTGTTATCTCTAAGCCATACCTCAACTCGTTGTGTTCATTTACTTGTTTCATCAGGTCGGCGTTGAGCGAATATACCTGCACATCTTCGTGTTGGGTTTGGCGGTCGTCTTTTTTAAATCTTCGGGTAATGCGCTCCTGGTCTATATCCTGATACGCCGCTGTAACGCGCATGTTGTTGAATAACATTCCTTCCGATTTAATCGCAGCATAGGCAGAAGCCAACATACGTTTTTGCGGACCATAATTCCATTCGGCGTATTTAAGATTCCCTCCCGAAAGGTCGGTCAGCCGGTCGTAACGCGGAATGTTGGATGAAGTTGAGAGTTGAAAATTAATGCCGGTCTCGACTTTGTCGCTTACTTTAAACAAAATTTTTTGCATCAAATCGGTTTGTTTATAGGCGGTAAACTATGGCACATAAGGGTCCGAGTTTTTTACCATGGAGTCAACTCCATTAATGCGTTCAACGTAATAGGGTCTGTAACTGAATCCTGTTACGGGATTGCGAGCTTCACCCATCCGTATGTCGCCAAAATCGCTGTGGGTTACACTGGTAAGGAGTGCAACTTTTTTGAATCCGAGGTTAAAGTCGATGTGCCCTGTTTTCTCCATGTTTGCAGATGAATAGCGCGTATAGGCTTGTCCGCCGAATTTATTTTTTTCTTCGGTACCCAACATTGGTTTTTTTGTGTAAAAATGGATCACTCCACCCAATGCGTCGCTCCCATAGATCACCGATGAAGGACCAAAAATAATTTCCGTCCGGTCAATGATGTTGTTGTCAACGGTCATGGCATCCTGCAGGTGCCCTGCCCTGTAAATGGCGTTGTTCATTCGCACGCCGTCTATCACCAATAAAATTTTGCTTGCTTCAAACCCGCGTATTACAGGGCTTCCGCCACCGGCCTGACTTTTTTGTACCAGCACTCCGCCCGTGTTTTGCAGCATATCGGGTGTAGTTTGTGGGTTATTGAACTCAATGTCTTTCGACTTAATGATATCAATATTGTAAGGAATATCCTTTTTTTTCTCTTCGGTTTTGTTTGCCGAAAAAACTACCTCGTTCAGGTTAATTAGTTTCATCAAAGAGGAGTCAGGTATTTGTATTTCTTGCTGTGCAAAGACTTTGCTTTGCAGTAAGAATAGAGCAATAGGAATAAAGAATGATTTTTTCATTTTCAAATTTTTTAAAGTGTATAAAAAAGGTATTCCCGAAAACGTTTTGTAAACGCTTCGGAATTAATTGGAAATAAATATCAAGCTAATTGCTTCGGTGGTGGAGATGGAATTAATTCAACAAATTGAGGAAGAATATTCGAATAGCTGTCATGCAATATTCGAGTGCTTTTTTTGTATAGTTCAAAGCAGGGTAATTGCGAATAAAAATGATCTTTAAGCAGAAGTTTTATTAATTCAGTTTTTGTTGGAATTTCATCTTCGTCTTCTGCATAAACCGATGCTAATTCCTGTCTTAGATTTTTTTCTTTTTCATCAATTTTGCAATAGATATAAACATTCCCGTCATGTTCTTGCATTTCTAATATATCGTATAATTCTCCTTTGTAACTGAACTCATTTTCGTATAGCATTTTAAATTCTTCATCGTTTTCCATCATTTTATCTTGAGGGATGACTAAGAGGGTAGCACATTCCTTGTTTATTCCTTCCATCTGTTCGCGTATGTTTAGCCGGTGAATAAATATCGCCACATCAATACAAGCATAATGTAAAAAAAAGCAATACAGCAACTGAAAGACCAAAATAAATTTTAAGATTTTTTTACCCATTATCTATCAATTAAACACATGAATCATATTGGCACCGTCGTACGAAGTTTGATAACGTGTTAAAGGTATTGTTGCCGGCGATTTATTTACACTTCCATCAATTAACAAAAACTTAGAGCCGCAGTTTTTACAAGAATCTACTGCAAACGTTGAAGAAACATCAACAATAAGCGGAGCACATGATTTGTCGGTTTGATAGGTGCAAGCGCGGTCGTAAGCCATAAATTCCGATATAGATTTACGGTAAACAATAATATTGCGTGTACCGGTTGGGTAATATATCCAACCACCTACAACATTAAGTGAATTGTAATTGATAATGTTTATGGTAACATCAACGTATCCGTTAGTAGCCGAATTATTGCTGTTTGAAGAATTTTTATTGCAACTACAGTAGATTGAACAAATCAATAAACCGATAAGGATGTGCTTTTTCATGCCGGTAGCAGACATTGTACACAAATATAACAGATTTTCACCTTAAATCCTGATTTTGCATTAGTAGTGCAACATGCAAATGAAAAGTAGGAGCCTATTGGGCAAGGTATCCAAAAAAATTCAGGTGAAGAGTAGGTGCTATCATCCCTTCAGGAAATTTTTCAAATTCAATTGAAAAATTTTTGGTTAAATTTGAATTGTCGGAAATTACCAATAGAAAATAATATGAAAGTAGGAATTGTTTGTTACCCAACATTTGGCGGAAGCGGAGTAGTGGCTACAGAATTGGGTATTGCCCTTGCCCGCAAAGGACATAAGGTTCATTTTATAACTTACGACAAACCGGTACGATTAGATAATACTTTTTCCGATAATTTATTTTATCACGAAGTGCGTGTTTCCGATTATCCACTATTCGAATATCAGCCCTACGAGCTGGTACTTTCGAGTATGTTGGTTAACGTAGTTAAAAACGAAAAGCTCGATTTACTTCACGTACATTATGCCATTCCTCACGCATCGGCAGCATATATGGCTAAAAAAATTCTTTCGTCGCAAGGCATTCATATTCCTTTTATAACCACACTGCACGGCACCGATATTACACTGTTAGGCAAAGACTCATCGTTCGAACCTGTAATTAC
>JADLGT010000294.1 GCA_020849195.1 Bacteroidia bacterium | reverse complement strand
GCTACTTCATCGTATTTTACATCGCCTAAAAGTTTAAATCCGCTTTTTGTTGTTGTTGAAGGAACACGTGTAATACCTACATCTATTACTACAGCTCCTTGTTTCACCATATCGGCAGTTATAAACTCGGGTTTTCCAAGTGCGGCAATAAGTATGTCGGCATTGCGGCAAATTTCGACCATGTTTTTTGTTTTACTATGCACCATTGTAACAGTACAATTGCCCGGATACGAGTTTCGCGAAAGCAATATACTCATGGGAGAACCTACAATATTGCTTCTGCCTACTACCACACAACTTTTTCCGCTTGTTTCTATTTTGTATCGTTCCAATAGTTGCATTATTCCGAAAGGTGTTGCCGATACAAATGTTGGCATACCCAGTGCCATACGCCCTACGTTTGTAGGATGAAATCCGTCCACGTCTTTTTTGGCAGAAACATGTTCGTTTATTTTTTCTTCGCTGATGTGTTTGGGCAGGGGGAGCTGAATAATATAACCATCAAGGTCTTTGTCGTTATTTAATTTTTCAACAACATCGAGCAATTCTTTTTCTGTGATAGTAGCAGGAAAGCGAAGCAGGGTAGATTTGAAACCTACACGCTCGCAGGCTTTTACTTTTGCCCCAACGTATGTTTCGCTTGCGCCATCGTTTCCTACAAGTACAGCGGCCAGATGAGGAATTTTTCCGCCTTCGTTTTTAATTTTTGCTACTTCGGCAGCAATTTCAGATATGATTTGCTCCGATACTTTTTTTCCGTCGATAATTTGCATATTCGTTTAGAGATTTAAGATTTATTTTTTAGGTGGAGTAAGACGAGTTAAATTTTAGTTTTAAATATTTACTATTTATTTTAATCCCATATTTGTAAGTGCGCCCATCATTTTTGCCATGTGTTTTTTGTCGCCCATCATTTTCATCATTTTTCTTGTATCTTCAAATTGTTTGATGAGTTTATTTACTTCTGTAATGCTTGTTCCGCTGCCTTTGGCTATGCGCTGTCGTCTGTTGCCATTCAGCACGTCAGGGTGTTCGCGCTCGTAAGGAGTCATGGAAGATACAATGGCCTCCAAGCCTTTAAAAGCATCCTCTTTTATTTCAACGTCCTTCATCGCCTTTCCAACTCCGGGTATCATGCTCACTAAATCTTTCATGTTACCCATTTTTTTAATTTGCTGAATCTGCCCAACAAAGTCGTTGAAGTTAAACTGGTTTTTGGCGATTTTCTTTTGTAGTTTGCGAGCATCCTCAATATTAAATTGTTCTTGTGCCCGCTCAACAAGTGTAACCACATCGCCCATACCTAAAATACGGTCGGCCATACGTTCGGGATAAAAAACATCCATCGCATCCATTTTTTCGCCTGTACCAATAAATTTAATTGGTTTGTTTACAACCGATTTAATAGAAAGCGCAGCCCCACCACGCGTATCGCCATCGAGTTTGGTAAGGACAACACCGTCAAAATCGAGCCTGTCATTAAATGCTTTTGCGGTGTTAACGGCATCTTGTCCGGTCATCGCATCAACCACAAATAAAATTTCGTCGGGGTCAATTGCTTTTTTAATGGCCGCAATTTCATTCATCATCTGTTCGTCAACGGCAAGTCGCCCGGCGGTATCAATAATTACTACGGAGTTGCTATTGTCTTTGGCATGTTGGACTCCGCGTTTACATATAGAAACAGCGTCTTTTTCTTCTCGGTCGGAAAAAACTTCAACGCCTAATTGTTCGCCAAGCACATGCAGTTGGTCGATTGCGGCGGGGCGATATATGTCGCAGGCAACGAGTAATGGTTTTTTTCCGCGTTTATTTTTTAAATAGGCGGCTAGTTTTCCCGAAAATGTTGTTTTGCCTGAGCCTTGCAGCCCGCTCATTAAAATAACGGTAGGCGAACTGTTTAGTTTAATATCGCTATGAGCGCCGCCCATAAGTAAAGCCAACTCGTCGCGTGTTATTTTGGTAAGCAACTGACCCGGAGAAATTGCGGTTAGTACATTTTGACCCAATGCTTTTTCTTTTACGGTATCAGTAAACTGTTTGGCAACTTTGTAATTTACATCGGCATCGAGCAGCGCTTTACGAATTTCTTTTATGGTTTCAGAAACATTTACTTCCGTAATTTTTCCTTGTCCTTTAAGTAGTTTAAATGCCCGATCTATTTTATCGCTTAAATTGTTGAACATGCTGATGTGTATATTTTTGGGGTAGTAAATTTATAAAAATTTACTGTTGTTACTACAAGGAGGTTCTGTCGATCATTTTAGCAATTTTGTAAATTGCATAATACCTAACAATGTATTACAAAAAAAAACCTCTGCATTGGCAGAGGTTTTTTTAAGATAGCAAAAATTATTATTTCTTTTTGCCTTTACTTGCAGCTTCTTCGGCAGCTTTTGCAGAATCGGCTTGTGCTTGTGCAGCAGCAGCGGCAGCAATAGAATCAGCTTTCGCTTTTTCAATAGCAGCTTGGGCGGCGGCAGCAGAATCAGCTTTCGCTTTTTCTACAGCGGTAATTGAATCTTGTTTTTTAGCTTCCATAGCAGCTTTTTCTTCTGCGCTAGGTCCACATGCAACGAATGTTACAATTCCTGCAAATGCAATGAGTGTAATTACTTTTTTCATTTTATTTAGTTGTTTTTTTGGTTAACCGAGCGCAAATATACAGTATTTTTTAAATTTCAATCAAATTTCCCTTAGTTTTGGGTCAGTCCTAATATCTGGGGATAATCTTATTT
>JADLGT010000293.1 GCA_020849195.1 Bacteroidia bacterium | reverse complement strand
TAGGTCGTGTTCCCAATTAAAAATGGTTGCTTTAATATCTTCAGATTCTAACAGCGCATCAAGCCCTTTTTTATACTCGGGTATACTGCGATCAAACACATTGCTTTCTTTAAATATGTAACTATTAAATTGTCGCTTCCAAAATACATCTTCGTAAGTACGCCGCTCTTCGTCACTTTTCCGGTTATACACCTCGGCATTGGCAAATATTGGTCGCGCCTCAGGAAAATAAATCCAAAATAAACGCTGGAATCCAACAAATTCGCCAGCTTCACTGTATTTTTCAATTTGCGGACAAATGCCGATAATGCGTACATCGAGTACAGATCGCTGCTTATCAAAAAACCAATCTTCTTTAAGCAGAAATTGTTTGGTTTGTTCTGCACCAATATCTTTTTTAATTGGAGCCACCTTCATCTCACCCGTTTCAGGATCTTCTACGGTGTTTGTGCTATCCCATTTAGTAAAGATACCTTCCACTTCGCTTTTTGTTAGAGGTACTTTAAACTCATCATCAAATAAGGGGTTCCCATAGGCAGTTAAACGACCATCAACAAGAGCATTGTGAATAATATCAATTAAGGCCTTACGCTCATTGGTAGGAACTACTGGAAAATAAAAAACCTGATTAATTTTTTCGCGAAGATCAATTACTCTCCAAATACGTTTCGACCAAGCAACATCGGCTTCGCGAAGAAAGGTATAAGGTATCACACGTCTTTTGGGTGTGTTTTCTTTTACGTAAGCACCATCCAAAACGTTTTGTGCAAGTGCATATTCGGAAGCGAATAACACACACAAAACAGCAATAATTTTAGCCAAGTTTTTCATAGTGTTTGTTTTTAAAGTTAATTACGTACTTTCAAATTAACTCCGGGTATTTTACGCATTACTCCGTCGGGACCCATAGCTTTAACATTTTCAAAAAAGATACGAGATCCTGTTTTAGCATTTCTTAACATTGTTTGTTGTGCGGATGTCAGACGATTACTTGATGAAGACTCTGTAGCAATACCTCCATTAACAGCCATTGTAATATCAAAGGATTTTATATCAAATTTTAAATCAAAGTCGAAATTCTCGAGTTTTGCAGTTAATCCGGGTGTAATTTGTAACTCACCCTTCGATACTTTATCATCTCCTTTTTTGCTTCCGAAATATGCAACAGGGTCGGGCACTCGTTTTACACGGAATTTAAAAGAACCCATACTTTGATTGTTACCATTAATTTTGGCCCCAACATTTACAGTAGCTTGGGCTCCTCCACTAACACGTACAACATATTGACCTGGCCCTGATGCTTTGCGAAGCGTACCACCTTGCATGCTCGGATTTAAATCGGATGGCGCAACTCCTGCTGCAGTAATCGTTACAGGATTGTCAACCCCAATGTAAAACACATTCATCTTATCAGGTGAAACAGACGCTGCAGGACGAGCAACCATATATTCAGAACGGAAAGGGTATGATTTATAGGTATTATCAGGAGATTTTACACGAATAAGTCCTGAATACTTTTGCAAGCCTTCGCTGCTTGTTTTAATTACATAATTCCCAATACCGCGCGAAACTTTAACAGTGGTGGAATCTGTTGTCCCTTTTATTTTATTGGTTACCGAATCAACATCTCCAAGCCATACTTGTGGATTTTGGGTTGTGCTGAAAGCTGCCACGAAAATATCGGCGGTATATTCATTGCCTGCTAAAATATAACTGGAAGGAGCAACAACTTTTGCTGCAAGTGTATCAAACTTAAAGTCCGATGCTGTAATCTCATTAAACAGTAAATTGATTGCGTCGCCTTCACAGTTTTTAATTTCGTTTTGTATCCGACTTAAATGAGCGATAACAGCAGCAAGCGGAACGTGGTAAAATAAATTATTCTCCCAGCTAACTTCCATTTCTTCAAATAAGGAATAGACCCTGTCTGTTTTAAGACCAAGCCCATGTTCAAAACTGGCAGCAGCTCCAGGTTTTTTTACGCTAGCTGTTACCAAACCCAAAATATCTTTTCTGAAGTTGTTAATTTTTTCTTTCAGTTCGATGGACTTGCCCGTAGCCTTTTCGGGATCATCGCCAATCAAAAAATGGGTTGGAATATCATAGTTGTCTTTACTGTTAGAACGAGCTAACTTTAAGGTATCTGCAACTTCTTTCGGCAATTTTTCTACATGTTGAAAAAGCTCAGATTTTAATTCAATAATGAATTTGTCGAGATCTTTTGCTTTCTGACGGATTGATTTTGCTGCAGTATAATACGGTTTTGTTTTGCGTTCGTCATTCAACATCGCTATTTCGAATGCATTCGATGTAACGTTATTTTTTTCATCGAAGTTGGCATTCGTCTTTATCAAACTTTCGTTTATTGTTACAAACGCATTTAATATGTCTTTCGATACGTTCATGGCTAACAGAGCTGTTAACACTAAGTACATCATCCCGATCATCTTCTGCCTCGGGGTTTCTTTACCACCTGCCATATTCTATAAAAAAAATTAGAGTTTAACTTAAATCGTTTATTTTTTTGTTTCGGCTACAAATTACTTTTTATAATTCAAGGCAGAAAGCATATTTCCGTAAATTGTATTAAGCGCAGATAGGTTAGCCGATAAGCTTTCCATTTCTGTTTTGTACTTACGTGTATCTTCAACGGACTCGTTGAGGTTTTTCATAAGTTCCTCGATACCCGAATACAATTTATTTGTAGCTCCTAAGTGATCCTGAGATCCCTGCAATTGCAACTCGTATGAAGCATTCAATGAAGAAAGATTTTTTGCTACTTTACCCAGCTGCTCAGAATAGGTTTGAGCTTGTTCATACGAAGTTGAACTGGAATTCGAAAAATTTTCTAACGCTTGTATAGCTTTTGAGTAAGATCCTGACAAGCTATTTACAGATGAAGATAGAGAATTACGAGCTTCATCATAAGATCCGGCAAGTCCCTCAACCGATTTTGAAGCAGTTTTAACATTCGATACAAATTCCTCTGTTGCAATTGTTCCCGCAGAAACATCGGCAATCTTATTTGCATTTTCAGATAGATTGCGTAAGCCTTGTCCTAAACTGTCTATCAGTTCGGGACCAATCTTGGCCTCCTCCAACATATTATCAAGTTGTTCGGTAACTGTACCTTTATCGGCTTCTTCGCCTTCTTCTTCATTTCCATGCATACCCGATAGTTCAGGATAAACCAAACTCCAATCCACTTCTTCGTGTGGTGGCTCAAATGCAGAGAAGAAAAAGATAACTGCCTCTGTACTCAAACCAACTGTAAGCATAATACCTGCACCAGGCCAGTGCATGATTTTGAAAAGCGCTCCAACAATTACGACTGACGCCCCTATACCGTATAGTTTTGCCATAAAATTTTTCCATGCTTTGGTTCCTGGTCTCATAAATATTCAGTTTTAAAAGTTAATAATTGATTAGTAATTAAGGTTTGGTTTTACTAAGGTAAAATTATTATTATAATTTATGTAATTAATTTCCGGTAAAAGTTCTGTCTGCATTTCCGTCGGTTCCTTTTGTACGACCCAAGAAAGTCATTACGTTACGAAAACCAACGTAGCATTTTGCAGTATCTTGATATTCGTATGTACGAGAACTGGTTTGTAAATAGTATCCAACATCTTTCCACGAACCGCCACGAATTACTTTCCGTTTTAGAACAGATGGCTCGTTTTCTTGAGCCTCATAAACGTAGTCGGTATTTTGGTCATGAGTAAAATCATAGGCGGCTTCATCATAAGCATTACTTGTCCATTCCGATACGTTACCGGCCATACAATATAATCCAAAGTCGTTGGGATTGTATGAGTAAATAGGTACAGTATGGAACCCACCATCATCGAAATACAATCCACGCATTGGTTTAAAGTTACCCAAAAAGCAACCTCTCGCATTACGTATGTATGGACCTCCCCATGGGTATGGACTTAAATTCAAATCTCCTCGTGCTGCCCATTCCCATTCAGCTTCTGTAGGCAAACGAAAATCATTCACAAAAGACTGCCCGTTATGCATTAAAAAGCTATTAAGCAACTGGGTTCTCCATACGCAAAATGCTCGAGCTTGTTTCCATGAAATACCAACAACAGGATAGTCGTCGTAAGCCGGATGCCAAAAATACATATTGGTCATCGGTTCATTAAATGCATAAGTATAATCATGCACCCAAGCCAAAGTATCGGGATAAACATTGATAATGTCTTTTATTATGAATACGCTTCTGTCAACACCTTTTTTAGTTACAGGTTCATAAAAGGCATCTCCCTTATGAGTTCTTTTGGTAACATCATAATTGCCTTTCCCATCAATAAAATCTTGACTATTTTTATCAGGGGTTTTTGAAGGAAGGAATCGATTTGTTTTTGATGCGGCAGTTTTAAGATCGATCCAGTAATATTCGAAATTAAGTTTACGGGTGTCAATCTCTTTTCTCCTATAGAATCGTTCTGTTTCAGGCAGGAACATATCAACCAAAGCTTCGCGAACCTGTTGATCTTCCCAGTCAATATATTCGTCCCAATTAACTTGTGGAGGATCTATTTCCTGATCGTAATCATCGGTTGCAATGCCGTGATCGCCAATACCCTGATCAATGAGGATACGATGTGCGATAGAATCGCGAACCCAATATACAAATTGGCGATACTCATTATTTGACAGTTCGGAATCGTCAATATAAAATGCCTGAACAGAAACCGTCTTCGATCTTGTGGTATGCGAGAAGGTAATGTCTTCATCACTTGGTCCCATATTGAATCCGCCCGGGTGAATAAAATTCATTCCAAATGGATCGGGTTGAAACCACTGCTCTCGGCCTTGAACACCTATAAGTTCACCTGTTCCTTGTGTACACGCAGTAACAAGGGCAGCGAATGAACCTAATATAAGTAGTTTTTTCATGGTAACCTCCTTAGTTAGTACTCGGTTTTTGTTGTTTAGCTTTTAACTTATTAAAACGTATTCTCTATTATTTTTATTATGTGCTACAGTTTAAAGAAAACGACTCCTTTGGTGAAAAAGATACACTTATTATTTTTTAATCATTATCCTG
>JADLGT010000292.1 GCA_020849195.1 Bacteroidia bacterium | reverse complement strand
TTGGCCCGAGAGCAACCCTTGCCATTGTCATCCAACGTAATGATGGATTGTCGGAAAAGTCGGCATCGTTACCTAAACGAATATTGCGGATTACTTTTTTAACATTGCGGGTAAACCACATTACCGCAGCTGCCAATAGTAAAATAAAAATAACGTTTGCTATACCCATGGAGAACAGGTTTAATTTCAGCAACTATTTTTTAGATTTTGGTTTGCTTTTGTCTTTGCGTCCGAACAAAGAAAAATGAACATACCGTCTTGGGTTTTCGCGCAAATCAATCATTAATAAATCCAGTTCGTTGGCCGACTTGTCGAGTTTTCTGTACAACGAATCATTATTAACAAGTAAACCCATTGTGCCTTCGCCTCTGTTAATCTTTTCAATTATTTTGGATGCATCGCTAAGCGCATTGTTGGCATTATCAATAGTTGATCTGATTTTAGCTTTTGAAAGCGAGTCGCTTATGCTTTCGAAGTTAGAAAGTATTTTGGTGATTTTATCGTTGTTGTTAGCAAGATTTCCGGAGATAGATTCAATTTTAGAAAAAATACTTGCTATTTTATATTGTTGGCCGGCCACAAGTGTATCTAGGCGAAGCGACGTTCTTTCAAAAGTAGTAAGTGCTCTTTTTATACTTTCAAAACTTTTAATAAGGTTTTCGCGGGCATCTTTATTGAGCACTTGTTGTACTACTTCCATAACCGAATCTATAGAGGCAATAAGACCTTCCGCTTTTTTCTGCAGCGGGGCAATTCGTTTATCAACTGCCACACGCAAGTCGTCTTCACGATCGGCGGCAAGCGTATCGCCCGATTTAACAAAGGTGTCGGAATTTCCTAATTCAATACGCACAGATTTGGAGCCTAACAAGTCGGAGCTAATGATACGCGCACGGCTGTCGGTAGAAATTTTCACTTTATCATCAACAGACATAGTAACCAATATGCGCCCCAACTTGTCATCGGGAATTAACTGTATGCTTTTTACCAGTCCGATTTTCAATCCACTCAACTGTATGTTATTCGACTCTAATAAACCATCAACATTAGTGTAAACCGCATACAATGTTTTCCGATGCTGGAATAAATTAGTGCCCTTTAAAAAATTAAAACCATACACAAACATGGCAATGCCAACTACCACTACTGCACCTATTTTTATTTCTTTGCTTAACTTCAAGTGTACTAACGATTTAGAGCACGCAAATTTACAACTTAAAAATAAATAAATATAAGTTTTTAAGATAAATGATTTTTTGCGCAGGTGAGGCAAAAACCAATTTCACTTTTGTTTCTTGGCCTCTTCGATGCTGATTCGTTTGCCGTCTTTTAAGGCAATTACAAATGCGTCTGTAAAACCTTTTTTACGCGCATCCGTCTGAAGTTTGGCAGCGTCGCCCATATTTGAAAAACTTCCGGCAAGGTATTTATATACATTTTTATCGTTTAACTCAATAATATTTTCAATGCCTTTAAATTTATCCGACCCCTGCTCAATTTTTTTATCGGAGATAAATAATTGAACAGAATAAATAACTTTTCCTTTCGTTACTTCATCCTGTTTTTTAGGTTGTTCTTTTATTTCCTGTTTGAGCGTTTCGTTTTGCTTGTTCGAATTATTTTTTTCCTCTTTTACAACAGTTGCTGAATCAACAATGGATTTTTTCTGATCTTGTTTTTCTTCGGTGGCCTTTACAACAGAATCGGATGCTGTATTTTTTATGGCTTGATTATCGACAACAGTATCGGGAGGCGCTACATATACAGGCATTTTTTCTATTTCGTCATCGTATTTTGTTTTACGCCCTTCCATTTCGTCTTTATATTCTCTGAAAGCTTTAAAAATGGAGCGTGCAAGATATTCCTGCCCTTTATCCGATCCTAAAAATTTTTCTTCTTCGCTATTGGATAAGAAACCGGTTTCGGTAAGCAAGCTCGGCATGGATGTTTTCCAAAGTACAAGAAAACCTGCCTGATGTACACCTTTATCTACCCTTGCTGATTTTTCTCGATACTGTTTTTGGATTTTAGCTGCAAGGTTTAAACTTTGTTCGAGGAATTTATTTTGGTAAAAATTAAAAATAATATTTGCTTCATCGGAGTTGGGATCAAAACCATCATAATTTTTTTTATAATTATCTTCAAGTAAAATAGCAGAGTTTTCGCGTTTGGCAACGTCGAGGTTGCCGTGCGATTTATGCAAACCCATTACATACGTTTCCGAACCATGTGCATCCTTTTTGGGGCTGGCATTGCAATGAATACAAATAAATAAATCGGCCTTGTTTCGATTGGCAATAGCGGCACGTTCCTGCAATTCAACAAACACATCGGTGCTGCGTGTATAAATTACTTTTACATCTTTGTAATGTTGTTCAATATATTTTCCAAGTTTTAATGCTATTGCAAGTGCCACATCTTTTTCTTTGTAACGAAGACCTGAACAGCCGGGGTCTTTGCCTCCATGACCTGCATCAATAACAACTGTTTTCAAATCCGATGAAGGATTATGAATAGAGCGCATAGAACCACATAGCAAAGCCATTCCTAAAAAAAAGATTATGGTACAATGTTTGTACCTATGGCGGGATTTATAGCCCATTGATAGTAAGTTATTTAGCTATATTTTACTTAGTTTTGACGCCCAAATAAGTATTTTAAACAAATTTAGAGTGACATTTTGCTACCACAGCCGGTTGCCAAATTATTTATTCGCATCATTCTGTTAATAATTATAACAGATTCTTCGTCGTTTTTTGCTTTTTCGCAGGTTAAAGGCGACTCTCTTTCTCTTCTCGCTAATCGCAAAGACAGTGTTGTCGCTGAAAACGACGCTGACTCTCCTCTTAAATCAAAAGTAAAATACACAGCAAACGATTCTATGCGCTTTGACGTGATTAATCAAAAAATGTACCTTTTTGGAAATGCCGAAGTAACTTATGAAGACTTGAACCTTAAAGCGGGATATATTGAGTTGGACATGAAAAAAAATCTTGTCTTTGCCCAAGGCGCAAAAGACAGTCTGGGAAAGGATAGTGAGTTACCGGTATTTACTCAAAAAAGCCAAAGTTTTAAATCGCATAAAATGACCTATAATTTTCAGACAAAAAAAGGGCGAATTATTGAAGTGCTTACCAAAGAAGCCGATGGCTATATTCATGGTGAAACAGTAAAGAAAGATTCGAGCAATACCGTTTATATTAGAAATGGTAAATATACCACATGCGATTTGGAACACCCGCATTTTTATATTTTGGCAAAAAAATTAAAAGTTATACCTAACGATGTTATTGTTACCGGTCCTGCCAACTTAGTTATTAATGGAGTACCCACACCACTTGTAGTTCCGTTTGGATTTTTTCCGAATAAGCGCGGACAAAAATCGGGATTACTAATACCTACATACGGCGAATCGGTAAACATGGGATTCTTTTTGCGTGACGGCGGATTTTACTGGGGAATAAGCGACAAGATAGATATGGCTTTGCGTGGCGATATTTATTCGAGAGGAAGCTGGGGTGCGAAAACAAGCATTAACTATGTAAAACGCTACAAGTATTCGGGTAATTTTCAACTCAATTTTTCTAATTTTAAAATAGGCGAAAAAGAGTTGCCCACCTTCAGCCAGCAAAAAGATTTTATTATTCGTTGGACACATACACAAGATGTAAAAGCAAGACCCGGCATGACTTTTATGGCCAGCGTAAATGCAGGAAGCAGCCATTACAACCATTATAACTCCTATAATCCAAACGTTTATTTAAACAAC
>JADLGT010000291.1 GCA_020849195.1 Bacteroidia bacterium | reverse complement strand
TATACGTATGTGCGTTCTAATGATTTTAACTTACCATCACCAATCAATTTTACTAAAGTTCCTTTTTTCATGTTATATTTTGTTTGTTATTTTTACTACTTGTTTTTTGCTGCAGTTTAATTTTTCGGCTGCATTGTGTATTGACATTGCACGGACTTTTTGGCCTGTTTCAATGTGTTTGTATGTTGCCATTTTAGCCATTGTTTACCAAATAAACTTTTTTAAATTTATCGGTTAATCGTTGTATTGCTTGCTTTTCAACATCGGGCTTTTTGCGTTCGGATGAAGCAATTAATCCATCGAACTGCATTGCTGTAATTTCATCTTGAATAACTCGTGGATACTGCAAAATGTATCTACGACAAGCAATGGAAAAGTTTTTTTCGGAAATAGGAAATAATTTTCGTTTCCAACGATCGATATAAATGCAATATGATTTTGCACCAAGCCATTGATCCTTTGTTATTTTGCCACGTTCGTATAGTTCGTTTGCAAGCTCGTATTGTGCTTCTACTGCAAAATGGGCAATCATAAGCAAGTTCATATCAAAATTGTTTCGCTTATCGGCCGGCATGGATTCTGGACTATCCAAACTTTTGTGTAATCGGATAAAACGAACGTTTTCGCATTCGGTTACTCCCATTTTTCGCCATGCTTGGTGAGCAAATAAGGTATGGCAACCACGGTGGCGCAATCCCATCAAATTACCTACTAAATCTTTATCGCTGGATGTACCAAATGCAGCATATCCATCAATATCATCAAAAACGGCTAATCCGTTGCGGTAATTATCTAAAACGTGTTTCATTACTTGTACTTTACGTTTGCTATTCATTGCGCTTCCATCGCTATCAATTGGTGTAATTTGTCGAATTTCAACCGTTTTTTGTGATACAAACTTTCGAATTGCTTCGGGTGTTGGTGGCAAGGTTTTAAATTTGGCATAACCATCCTCATTTTGAAAATTAAGAATAAGCACTTTTCGCCCAATTTTAACTCCTGGAATTGATTGTGCGTACAATTTACACTGTTGCACATTTTTATGCGTTTTGCCAACGCCAGTAAGCCCAATTACGCTAGTAGAAAAACATTCCTCCGATTCAAATTTGAATTTAGGAGCTGCTTCGGCTTTTGCCGAAGGCTCTGCTTGTTTGCCATTTGGCGGTGGTGTTTGTTTTTTTTGTTCCATTATGCTTCTTCTGCTTCTACTAATTCTACATTATCTTCATCCTGTTTTACTGTTTCTGGTTCTGTTTTTTTAGCTGGTGCTTTTTTAGGACCTTGACTACGGATTAAATCCATTAAGTTATTTTCCAGGATTTTATTTTCCTTTTTAATTTCAACAACAATTTTTGCTTTTTTAACTCCGATCATTAATAAACCAACTACTAGCTTTTCGCCATTTGTTAATCCACGAATACCTTTTTCCTGCATCATGGCAACCAATGGCTCACGAATCATATCAATATCTTCGTTATCAAACTTGATACGTTCGGTATTTTTTTCGTTTTGCTCTTTAATTTGCTCCACTACTCCATTGTAATTGTAAAATTCCTTGTGCAATTTTACGCCAACGAGCATTGGACCAAAAATCCCAATAGCATAGTTTAATCCTTTTTGTCCGAAATCGATTAAATCGTTTGCCGAACCGGAAGGAATGTTAAATGGGCTTGTTCCATCGCCACCATCATTAACGGTATGTGTTTCGGCATAACCTTCATCACCTTCGGGTGGTGTTGGTTCAAAATCGCCTTCGGGTGGTGTTGGCTCAAAATCATTTGCAGGTGCCGAATCGCTTACCGTTGTATTTTCTGTTGCTGGCTTTTTTGTTCCTGCATTTGCATCTGTTATTGTTTTATCATTTGCGGTAGCTGCTGTTTTGTGCGAATTTATACCTGCATCGGTATAATTGCGTTCCAATGTGGGGCGTGCAAATGGCTCACTACTAATATCAATTTTGCCTCCGCCTTCAAGTTCTACTTGGTTATCAATTGGCTTGGAAGTGTTTTGGTTGGTGTTTTGTTCCATAGATTTTCTGAATTCGTTGTGTTTTTCGGCAATTGTTTTTGAATCGTCTGCAGGAGTTTGATCCTGCGTAGGATTTGGTTTTGGCTTTGGTATTCGTTTTTTGTATGCCATACTATTTGTTTTTAAATTTTACTATATTATCGTTTATTTGTTGGTAATGTTGGTGGTGATGCTTATCTATTGCAGGTAAATCTACAATATTTTGCATTTTTTTAATATCCGCACTTATTTGATTGCGCGTGTATGGATACTTTGGAAATTTGGATTTTATTTTTGCAGCAGATAGGTTGCAATGAATTTTTAGCAGGTAGAAGCATGTTCTACGTGCTTTTTTGTATGTTTCGGTACGTGAAAGTGCAAGGTTTTTTTGTTGAATTTTGTGAATTTCAACAACCTGTGCTATAATGTATTTTTGAAGATCAATGGAATGAAGCTGTGGATTGCTTTCGAGTGAAAGTGCTTCGATAAGGTCGGCTGCCTTTTGGCTGCCGTGCTTGGAAATCAATGAATCGATTCCGTTGTTGATACGCAATAATGGGTTTCCTGTTGATGACATAAGCAAATTAAATAGATTAATTGCGTTATATCCTACCGTTTTCCCATTTTAGTAGTTTATTCTAGCTTAATTGTATTGTACTCCTTTCTTTTGTTGGTTTAAAACCAATTCGATTCGTTAAATTTTTTGACTGCTTTTTTATCCAGGATGAAGTATATTTTTGTAAATACCAAAACTGAAAATGTAAAAACAGCAGAAACAATAAAGTTTTTTGTTGAAAATGCACTAAACAAAAAAGCTAGTAATCCCATTCCATACGTAGTATCAGGACTAGGCTTTGCATATACATCCTTTACATGATACGTATTATCGGAATCGCCAATTTCGAACGTTGCACCATGAATATCGGCCATACATTTGCGTGTTTGAACCGAACTAATTCTAAGTTCAATATCTTTTCCGCTATTTGTTTTTATGTATAAAAGCATGTTATTTTGTTTTTTTCAAAACTGTTTTGTTGTACCATTCAATCCATCGGGAGCAAGCTAATAAAACGGCTTCCTTTTTTGTATCAGCAATTTCATTCTGCTTTCTTTTAAAAGTAATTCCTTTTCGATAATAAACATATATTGAATGGTATTTACGAAATACTGCATCAAAGGGATTTCTTTTAATTATTCCGCCACCACCACCGCCAGCTCCTTTTTTTAATGTTCCTGTTTTTTTTGGGCTGTAAAACCAACATATTGATATAGATTGTTTTATTTCAACATTATCATCACTGATTTCTTCAATTTTATCAACTATTTGCATAATAAAATTCCAATCTTCAATATTTTCGGGGCATTTTTTAATGCCTAAAAACTTTGCAAATAATGATTTTTTAAATTTTCCCATGTTTTATCAAAAAAAATAGTGCGGACATTGTTTTGTAAAAAAATATGGCCCCAAAACAATTTTTGGACTTTTAATCCAAGTCCGCACAATCTTTACTTTTTAGTTAATGTAAATGTGGTTGAACTAATGCTATCGCGGTACAAAACAAATTCGCCAATTTTGCATCCGTTTGGACCAATTGGACCAAAGAATCCTGTATCAAATCCTGCTTTTTTAAGTTCGGCTGTTGTAACGGTTGTTTTGCCTAATTCAAATAAATTTGCCAATGCTTGCTTGTTGCTGGATGCAGGTTTGCTTAATTCGGCAATTTTAGCCTGCTTTGCGGCTTCTTCTGCTTTTTTAGCATTATCATCACGATCTTGCGCAACAACCTTTTTAACGGCTTCCTTTGTGCTCGTTTTTGCCTGTTTTTTTGCCTTTTGCTGCTCTTGCTTTGCTTTTTCCTCCAATTGCTTTGCTTTAAGGATTTCGGCTTCATCCTCCACCTCAAAATAATCTGGAAGCGTTTTCATTATTTCAGCATCAATTGCATCAAGCTCTGCATCCATTTTTTGCTTATCCTCTTGGGTAAAGTCTGCTGTCATTTTAGCTTGCACGGCACGGAATTTTTCAATTTTGCGAATAATTCCACGTGGTAAATCAGGATCGGTTTCCGAAATTTCGTTGTCCTTTAATATTTTTTCGAAGTCGAATAACATAGTGTTTATTTTGTAAAATATAAATTTCTAATGTTTATATCGGAAGGCATTACCTCCGATACGTGTTGCGTGTTGTACGTATTATCAACATCGGCTTTAATGTATTGCAATGCTTCATCTTTAGTAAAAACATGAGCATCAATATAAGAATTTAAAAGAAAAAAGGATTCGCCATTATTGTGAACATAGTTTTTGTTTGAATGAAGGCAAACAAAATAGGCATCCGCATTTTTAAACTCCTGTTCTGTCATTTATGGGTGCTAAATTATAATTTATTTTTACAAAATGCAAATATTTTGCATAGTTTTTTATTTTTTTATTTGGGGAGTTAAAAAGGGAGCCTCCCCATGTTTGTATTTCACAAATTTTTATAATGGTAAAGAGTTGGTCATGCGGTGGTAAATTTATTTTACATGTATTTGTAAAATTACAAGCAAAACAAACAATTGTCCTAAAACAAAGGGATTCAGCTCAAAAAAGCATTTGTAAATTTACAAGGAAATTAAACGTGTCGATATTAAAGCAAAAAATCATCATGAATAATTAACATGTTTAATTCTTAAACAAG
>JADLGT010000290.1 GCA_020849195.1 Bacteroidia bacterium | reverse complement strand
TTACTGATTTTATCAAGGCTATCCATTACTTCGCCCATGGGGATTAGTTCGCCGCCAATTGTCGCAATTTCTGTTTCATGAAATTCGCGTACATCAATCAGTTGGAAGTCGATTTTATCGTCAATCCATTTTTTCAATTCAACAGGTGTTAGCTCTTTCATAATTAATTTTTTTGTAAGTTTTTCGGTAAAAAAGTAAAGAAGGTATCTCCTCTTAATCCAAGTCGAAGTGTTTCCAAAGGAATGGCATCTTCGCAGGCAATGTTGCCAAGGTTTACATTTGTGCCGAGCAGTTTTATAAACCACACCTGCTGCGACTTTTGAGGTGCCTCCCACAAAATATCATCCTTGTTTACTTTACTTAAAATATTATTAATAAGCAGTGTATGAGCATGACCTGTGGGGCGATAAATGCCAACTGTACCACTTTCGCGGGCTTCGGCAATCACCTTAAATGAACCGGCTTTGAGTTCGGAATTCATCATAGATGCCCATTTGGCCGGACGAATTACAAAACCTTCTTCTTTTGAACCTACTTCGGAAACAACGGTAAAATTTTTTGAAAGCTTATTGATATATTCACATTTTTTATCGTGTGGCAACGAAATCGAACCGTCAGAAACTTCGACCATATCTAACTTAAACTTATCCATCAGTTTTACGTAATCATTAAACATATTTCGTATAATAAATGATTCGAATAGTGTTCCGCCTAAGTAAACTCTAATACCGGCTTCTTTATATAATTTTATTTTTTGTTCGAGCTTTTTTGTGATGAACGAAGTACCAAATCCCAACTTAACAAAATCAGTAAAATCGGAAGCAGCTTCAATAAAATCTTCTACTTGTCGTAAGCTCAAACCCTTATCCATTACCATGGTAAGGCCTGTTTTACGGGGTTTATTTGTTCGCTCAGGAATATGTGTGAGTACAAAATTCATTTTTTATTTTTTATAGGATTCGATCAAATCAATAATGAGTGTATTTTCTTTTAATTGTGGCAGGTATTCAAAAAGTTCATTGTGTTTATCATAATCTATTGCAAGTGCTTTATGCAAAAAAGTAAGCGCTTCTTGTTTCTGACCAACACTTAACAGGCATGCTGCTATGCGATAAAGCAAATCGGCGTTTTCAGGATGATGTTTTATTCCTTCGGCAAGTATTTCGAGGGCACCGGTTTTATTGTCTTGATTGTCGAGCAAAGCCGAAAAGTCTAACCATATCTCATTATTTTCCGGCTCCAGTTCGGTTACTTTTGTGTAGGCAAGTTCGGCTTCTTCAACAAATCCCATTTTGGTTTGTGCATCTCCATACACATACCAAAACACCGCATTTTCCGGTTGCAAATCAAGCGCCTTTTTTATATAGTGTACGCCTTCCATTGTTCGATCCATATTGTCGAGTACAATACCGATACCAAGCCATGCGTCGGCTAATTGCGGATCTGATTTTGAGGCTTTAGTATAATAGCTTAATGCCTGTTCGTAATTTTCTTTTTTTTCGTAACACTCTGCTATATAATAATACGCAAGGGCAGCGTGGTTTTCGTAATTAAATGTTTCCTTATAAATTTCTATGGCTTCGTCGTAACGTTCGAGATTGGCAAGGGCATTGGCTTTATTAAAATATGCAGAAGCAAATTTATCATCAATTGCAAGAGCGTAATCGTATGCAAGAATGGCTTTTTCATAAAGATTCAATCTGTTGTAAACCACGCCAAGGTTAAACCATCCGGCTTTTGAATAGGGATTTTTATCGAGGAATGTAGTAAAACATATTACCGCCTCATCCATCTTACCGGTTATTTCGTAACAAAATGCAAGTTCAAAAAGAGCGGCTTCATTATCAGCGTTAGCCTCTATTGCCTTTTTAAGGTAGTAGATCGCGTCATCCGGCTTGCCGTTATTCTCAAATTCAAAAGCCATGTTAAGGAAAACTTCGTCGGGCACTTCGGTAAACTTCAGTGCTTTTTTATAGTTCTCAATAGCTTGCTCGGTAAGCCCCATCTGACTGTACACTCCGCCTTTCGTCATATAAAGTTCGTCGCTTGCCGGATCAATTAATTCTATTTTACTGAGCAATTCGAGTGCTTGATGCGTTTTGTTGGTAGCCGAGAATAGTTGTGCCTTCCGCAACATAAAAAAAGTAACAAACGGATATTGTTCTAAGGAAAAATCTATTGTTTCAAATGCTTGTTTCGGTTTGTTAACATCAATATAATATTCAACTATTTCTTCCAACTCATGAACATCAAAAAAGAAATGGTCGCCTTTTTTGAGCATATCCTCAAAGCGGCTTACAAGAGATTTTATCTCTTGCCCATCATCTTTTTCAAAGTCATCGTTGTATTCGGCCATTTGATTTAGCAAATGTAAAAAAATAGGTTGTATAACTCCTTATATTTTTATTTTCAGAAAATAGAGTTCGGATAGAGTTACTATATTTGCTTTGTATGGCATTAATAAAATCTATTTCCGGAATTCGCGGCACCATAGGTGGTCGGCCGGGGCAAAGTTTAACTCCTATTGACGTAGTAAAATATGCTGCGGCATTTGGCACCTGGGTTAAAAAACATTCAAAAAACCAACGGGTACATATTGTGGTTGGGCGCGATGCCCGTATTTCGGGCGACATGGTTAACAATCTTGTTCTTGGCACATTGCAGGGACTTGGAATTGACGCTATTGATTTAGGAATTTCAACAACACCAACGGTAGAAATTGCGGTGCCCGAAGAAAATGCCGACGGCGGAATTATAATTACCGCAAGCCACAATCCCAAACAATGGAATGCGCTTAAGCTGTTGAACGAACGAGGCGAATTTATTTCTGAAAAAGATGGAACCGAAGTTTTAAAAATTGCTGAAGATGAAAATTTTTCTTTTACCGAAGTAAACGCACTTGGAACTATAAAAAAGAACGATACCTATTTTCAAAAACACATTTCAAAAATACTTGCGTTACCTCTGGTGGATGTTGCTGCTATTAAAGCTAAAAAATTTAAAATAGCTATTGACTGTATAAATTCCTCAGGCGGAATTATTTTACCTCTACTATTAAATGCACTGGGTGTTGAAGATATTGTAAAAATTTATTGCGAGCCTAACGGCGATTTTCAGCACAACCCCGAACCCTTGCCCGAAAACTTGCGTGAAATTTCTAAAACTGTTGTTAAAAGTAAAGCGCATTTAGGAATTGTAGTTGACCCCGATGTTGACCGGCTTGCTATTGTTTGCGAAGATGGCGAAATGTTTGGCGAAGAATATACTTTAGTTGCTGTTGCCGATTATGTATTAAAAAATAGTAAGAAGGCAGGAAACACTGTGTCGAACATGTCTTCAACACGCGCCTTACGCGATATAACCGAGAAATCAGGATTCGACCATAGCGCATCGGCAGTAGGAGAGGTAAATGTGGTGAAGCTGATGAAAGACACGAAGGCTATTATTGGAGGCGAAGGTAATGGCGGAGTAATTTATCCGGAATTGCACTATGGACGCGACGCACTCGTTGGCATCGCTTTATTTTTGAGCCACCTTGCACGATACGGAAAAAGCTGCTCCATGCTGCGTTCAACCTACCCCGACTATCATATATCTAAAAATAAAATTGAGCTTCTTCCCGAATTAAATGTCGATGCTATTTTACAAGGCATACAGGATAAATACAAAAAACATCCTGTTAACACCATTGATGGTGTTAAAATAGAATTCAATAATAAAGAATGGGTACACTTGCGCCGTTCAAATACCGAGCCTATCATACGTATCTATTCTGAAAGCGAATCGGAAACCACTGCCGATAACCTCGCAAAAAAAATTATGCTGGATATAAGAGAGATAATAAAAGTTCAGCAAATGAAACATCCATGATACCTATGGTATCACAAACACAAATGAATATCAGGGGTGTTCGCTGTCTGCCGACAAGTAGGCATTTGACAATTTAACCGAGATTTTTCAAATCTAATTGCAAAATATCAGTTAACTATACACAATAGCGTATGCGAAAAAAATAATCTGCCCATTGGAATCTATTAGTAATCCGTAGATTTGTACACTCACATCCATTCCATGCGTACATGTTAAAAATATATTTAGATAATGCCGCTACTACCCCACTCGACAATGAAGTGCTGGATGCAATGCTGCCTGTTATGAAAGAAAAATTTGGCAACCCTTCTTCTATTCACGGCTTTGGCCGGCAAACCCGGGCTCTCATTGAAAATGCCCGTAAAACAATTGCCAAGTTTTTAAATGTTTCTCCGTCAGAGCTTTTTTTTACATCGGGCGGAACAGAGGCCGATAACCAAGCTATAGCCTGCACTATTAATGATTTAGGAATAAACCACGCCATTACTTCGCCTATTGAACATCATGCTGTTTTACATACATTGGAAGCTCTGGAAAAACAGGGAAAACTAAAATTGGATTACGTAAAGCTCACCCCAAACGGACACATTGACTTAAATAATTTGGAAGAGCTATTAAAAAATAATGAACGCAGCTTAGTTTCGCTTATGCACGCCAATAACGAAATTGGAAATTTGCTTCCTATAAAAGAGGTGGGCTTACTTTGCGAAAAGTACAATGCCATTTTTCATTCGGATACAGTTCAAACTATGGGGCATTACGCAATAGATTTACAAGCTGTAAACACACACTTTGTAACCGGTGCCGCTCATAAATTTCATGGACCCAAGGGTATTGGTTTTTTATACATCAGTAATAAAATAAAAATAACTCCTTTAATACACGGCGGGGCACAAGAACGCAACATGCGCGGCGGCACCGAAAACATCTATGGTATTGTTGGCATGGCAAAAGCAATGGAAATTGCTTACCGCGATTTAAAATCGCACCAAGCATACATTCAGAATTTGAAAAAGTATATGATTGATCAACTTGAAAAAAATATTCCGGGCATTGAGTTTAATGGAGATGCGAAAGGCAGCAGTTTATATACTGTATTAAACGTTTTATTTCCTCCGAATAAAAATGCGGAAATGATGTTGTTCAACCTCGACATACAGGGCATTGCCGCTTCGGGCGGAAGCGCTTGCACTTCGGGCAGCAATCAGGGTTCGCACGTGCTGCGCTGCATTGGAAGCGATTTAACGCGACCATCGGTGCGTTTTTCTTTCAGTAAGTACAATACAAAAGAAGAGATTGACTACTGCATAACTAAGCTTAAAGAAATGTATAAGAGTGAAACAGCTTAAACCTCTTCCCTAATTACAAATCTAAAAACAACAGCAGCCGCAGTTGCCCCTAAAATAGGTCCCGCAACATACAGCCACAGATGATTAATTGGATGACAACTACAAATTCCTATTACGGTTTCGGCAATTATAGGCACCGCGCCTACAGCCGGATTAAACGCTCCCCCTGAAATGCTTCCTCCTGCATAAGCAGCAGCCATTAAAGTCATACCGATAGCTAATGGATAGTACTGATTACTCGCATTTTTTTTTGCCACTGCGGTATAAAGTACAACCATAGTGAGCATAAACGTAAAAACTGTTTCAATAAATAATGGCTTCAAAATATTAATTCGTACATCGGGCGACAAAAAGAAAACCCTTGTGTTGCCATAAAGCAAATGAAATGCGGCAGAGGCCATTGCTACGCCCAAACATTGGCTTACGATGTATAGTCCCACATCTTTACTATGTATTTTTTTTTGTATCCACACAGCAATGGTTATTGCGGGGTTATAGTGTGCGCCCGAAACACTTCCACCCATATAAATCAATACCATAAGCGCTGCTCCAATAGCCAGTGGATTGCCGGTAAGCGATACAGTAAAAGCGAGGAAGAATGTGCCAATAAACTCTATGATGTATTTATTCATTTTTTATTCTGTTGTTTTAAAATTTTTGTTATTCGTTTGTGTCTAATAAAAAACAAGTATGGCAAAAGTTTAAATTTTTACCTAATTTTCAATCTTCTTTTTTATTCCTTAGTTTTATCGAAAGCTAAGATTCCGAATAAAAAATTCTTATTTTTGCACCTCAATCAACTAAAATGACAGAAAAAATTAAAGACGATCCCATTATTGATGTTCAGGGAGCATATAGTAAAACTGAACATTACATTGAGGAAAACAAAAAGAGCCTTAGTATAATTGTAGGAGCTATTATTGCACTTGCCGGAATTTATGTTGCGTGGAAATACTGGTATGTGGCCGGCGAAGAAAAAGAAGCTCAAAAAGAATTGTACGCAGCGCAAACTTATTTTGAAAAAGATTCGCTTAACAAGGCAATTAATGGCGATGCTCAATCCATAGGCTTTGAAGGAATCGTTAACAATTACGGCGTAACACCTTCCGGCAATTTGGCCGAATATTATCTCGGTATCAGCTATATGAAAAAAGGCGAGTTTGAAAAAGCTATCGAACACCTCAAAGAATTCGACTCGAACGATCAAATGGTTGCTCCTGTTGCCTTAGGGGCGATTGGCGATTGTTGTATTGAATTAAATAAAACCGATGAGGGTGTTTCATATTACCTGAAAGCTGCCGAACGTAACAAAAATAAATTTACAAGTCCTATTTACCTCAAGAAGGCCGGGCTCGCATACGAAACGCTAAACAATTACAAAGATGCGCTTAAAGTTTACCAACGAATTAAAACCGACTACGACAATTCGACGGAAGCCCGCGACATTGAAAAATACATTGCCCGCGCAAAAGCCATGACAGGCGAATAAGAATAGTTTTTTGCAAATGTCTTCGCATTTAAAAAACTTATCCAACGTTAGCGATAATGCTAACATACCCAATGCCAAACTTATGCGGTTTGGTATTGTTGTTTCCGAGTGGAATTCAGGTATCACCTATGCTATGTACAGAGGAGCTGTTAACACGCTGATACATCATGGCTCCGTAAAAAAAAATATAAGCACAATTATGGTTCCCGGAAGTTTTGAACTGGTGCTTGGCGCACAGCAACTGCTCAAAAAAAAGAACATAGATGCTGTGATTTGTTTAGGTTGTGTAATAAAAGGCGAAACTCCCCATTTCGATTTTATATGCAATGCTGTATCAAACGGCATCATTAACCTAAATATAAAATACAATACCCCTGTAATATTTGGAGTGCTTACCACCAACAATATGCAACAGGCCGAAGAGCGAAGCGGAGGAAGTTTGGGCAACAAAGGAGATGAGGCGGCAGTAACGGCAATACAAATGGTTGCAATGAAAAAGCAATAATTGAACCGCCACTTTTGGGTAAGTGTCATTAGTGTTTTGAATCGTCTTTTATCAACTGTTTCATAACGGTCGAGTTATCAGAAAAAAATATTTGTAAGAAATAAATTCCACTATTCAGTTTATTGGTATTAATATAGTCTATATTCCCTTTTTCTGATACTATTAATTTTCCGAGGTTGTCGTATATCAAAACTTGTTCTACTTTATTATTTGATAGGTTTTTTAATATAATTTTATCGTTAAATGGATTCGGATAGATAGTAATATTATTAGTCATTGCCACCTTATTTATACCAACCGTGCTACTTGCCCTTCTGTAAATACCAAAGGTTGAATTATATGTAATAAAGACAAATCCTCCAAACTCAGTAATTCCTGAAGCGGATAAATCAGTTGCAGATAAATTCGCAGTAATATTAGTCCAACTTACACCTTCATTTGAAGTAATGTAAATGCTATCTCTCAATCCGCCGGAAAAATGACGCGACTCCATATATAAGTCTGT
>JADLGT010000289.1 GCA_020849195.1 Bacteroidia bacterium | reverse complement strand
TACAAATTAATAAGCTATTTTAAAGAATACGAGGCTTGCGTAATTTGCTGATAATTAATTTTTTACACTGAATTATTTTTTAGCAGGAGGAGAGATTTTTTTTACCTCATTACTTCGTTCCATCATTTGATGGAGTAAAGTAGAGTCTTTCTTTTTAACTAGTTGTTTGAATAATTCGAGTTCGCTGATATAAGCATTTATGGCGTTTATTACATTTTCGGAGTTTTGCCTGAAAATGGGGGTCCACATATCGGGTGAGCTTTTGGCTAAACGTGTAAGCGAAGCAAATCCGCTACCTGCAATGTTAAATAAATTTTTAAAATCGCGTTCGGCTTCAAGAACCGTATTTACCATTGCGAAAGAAATTGCGTGAGGCAAATGTGAAATAAATGCAAGATGAATGTCGTGTTCTTTTGCATCCATGTAAATTAAATTCATGGTTAGCGTTTGGAAAAGTTTTTCTGCTGTAGTAATGGCTTCTTCCGAGCTAAGTTCCTTTTCGCATATTATACAAGTTTTACCATCGAATAATTGATTGATGGCTGCAGAGGGGCCGCTGTTTTCGGTGCCGGCAATAGGATGTGCAGCTACATATTGTTTGCGGTTGGGGTGTTTACGAACAGTATTACAAATTGATTCTTTTGTACTCCCAAAATCAATGACAACACTTGTAGGGTTAACATGTTCAAGTACTAAAGGGAGTACTTTATCAATAGCATTAACGGGTATTGTTACAAGTATTACATCGGCATTGCTGACAGCTTCGGCCAATGGTTTTATTTCGTCAACTATTCCAAGATTAAGCGCTTCGGTTGCATTGTTTGAGTTAGCGTCGAAACCGGTAATAAAGCTTGTAAATTTTCTATCGCGTAAATCTTTTGCGAGTGAGCCACCAATTAAACCTAAACCTATTACCGCGAGTTTCATATACTAATCGTTTTACAATTTATTTGCCCCATTCATTCGACACAAAAGTAAACAAAAAGAGATGGCTGATAAGACGGATGAAGCTAATTCACTACTAAAATTACATAGAGATGAAAATAGCGCAAACGGTTCAAAAGCAAAAGCGCATCCTTATTTTAAAGATGCGCTTCACCGTTAAACTCAGAACCTATTAATCCAACAAAACAAACTTTTTAACTGTAGTTTCTTTATCGTTTACATTCAGTCGGATAAAGTACATTCCTTTGGCAAAATCCAATTTACTTACTTTGTAAGTGTAATCTCCTTCATTTTGCAGTTGATTTGCAATTACCATTACTTTATTACCAAGCATATCGTAAACCGCTAAATCAACATTCTGTTTACTGCCTAAATGATAAGCAATGGTAGCTACATCGCTAGCGGGGTTTGGAAATACGTTTAGGGAATTAAGAGTTGCCTGAACTTCATTAACACCAACAACCGATATTGTATTCGGACCAATATTAACATCATCTATATAAAGGTTATTTGAATATGGACCAGCCTTGTACACAAATTTAAAACGAACACCGCTTTTCGCAAGGCTTGGTGAAAGAGTTACATTCATTGATTTCCATAAACCTGTAGAAGGTGTGTATTGAGTTCCGTAAGTTCCTGCATTTGCTAACTCAGCTCCGGTAATTGTTTTAAATGCAATCCATGATTTACCGCAATTAGTTGAAGAGTATATTGTTAAAGACTCGGTAATATCAGCCACTTTAAAACCCTGGCTGGCATAAGAATACCTGAAACTGAAATACAAAGGGCTTACACCTGTCAAATCAACGGAAGGAGTAACCATTTCATCAATATCTCCGGCATTGCTGCTAAGAGGGTAGCTTGGCGATTGAACAAAAAATCCATTTAGTTTCATACAATTAGTACCTGAGTAAGATGCGGAATTTGTTAATTGCCAAGCACTGGTGTTATTGATGTCGACAGGAAGGTTATTGATGAACCACGATGTGTCAATTTTTGTTTTACTCTCAAAGTCTTCGGAATAGCTACCGGTATATTGACTTGCCCCTAATGGGCTTACGTAAACTGATTTGGTAACAGTTTTAGTATCTGTTCCAGAAGCATTAGAAACGGTAAGCGTTGCGCTTTGCCATCCCGGCGTGGTATATGTAACTGTTACAGTTGAGGTTGTTGCCGTAGAGGGTGTTCCGTTAGGGAAAGACCATGTACGGTTTGTTACGGTTGCTCCCCATGAATCATCATTAAAAACAACAGAAGATCCGGAGCAGGTAAAGTCTGCGGTGGAATGGAAGTCGGCTTTGGGAGCGCATTCAGGATATGTGCCTCCATCTGTTCCCGTTGCGGCAAGATTTGCGGGTGTCCATAAATTATTTCTACTTGAAACGGCACTGTTTAATGCAGCCACCATAGCTGCTTTTTGATCAAGGGTAAACATTTTGCAGCAATAGGAATAGTTCATATAATTTTCGACATTTTCATTTGTTCAGCCATCAATTACAAAATTCACATTATCTATACCAAATGAACCGGCAATATCTTCGGCATTCCAACCGTAAAATCTGAAAGTTAAAGGTAAGTTGGTATTGTAGCCTGCGGGCAAATTGACTGTACATCCGGTTATTGTTAGTGAGGTATCAAAGCGAGAGAAAAATGTGTTAACCGATCGAGTCGAAATAAGTGTTCCTGTAACTGTTGGGACAAGGTTTGTAGCATAATTATCTCTGCTTGAGCGAACAGAAAACGTACGCGGACCTGTAGCCGACCGATGGAAATAAAAGTTAAGAGCACTCAAGTCAATTGCCCTGGCATATTTTGCTGTAAGTGTAACCTCGTAGTATTTTGTAACATCAATGCTGCCGGTAAGGTTGGCATAAGTTGTGTCGCCATCAGTAGCGCCGGTACCCCAACCACTATATTCAAATAGCTTTGACGAGGTTGGATTTACAGAAACATTATTGGCTGTAAAGCTACCAAACGTAAGGATTGTAGAATCGACTGCACCTGGTATGATAGGGGTTGGGTCAGTTGTTCCGGAAGAGACGTTTACGCTATCGAATGTATATGTTTTACTCATTGTTTTTTTAGAACAAGTAAAATTGAGCGGGTTTTTACAACCGGGGTTGTCTCCTTGTGTTGGTGGTGTATCGGCAATTCCATCATCGCCACAAGCAACTTCAGGATTATTCGTGTTTCCCCATGTATGCGATAAGCCAAGCGAATGTCCGAGCTCATGAGTAAGTGTTCTTGAGTTAGATGGGTTAGAAGTACCATTATCGCCAACATAAGTATAGAGACACATAATACCATCGAGCGGAGAGCTGATACCACTTACAGAAGGTGGTTGAAATGCGTAAGCGGCTTGTCCGGCGGTTGGAAGAGTGTTTGACACCCAAATATTCATGTATTTGTCTCTTGGCCACTGGCTAAATTTAGCGGCATCATCGCCCATATATGTTTGAGCTGTTTGAATGTGTTCAATGCCATTTGTACAATTACCTTTTGGATCAATTCGAGCTAACCTGAATTCAAAATCACAATTAGCGATAATGTTGTTAAAAGGAGATCTCACAGAAATAGTATCTGCATTTTTTTTGTTGTAATCTCTGTTAATAATACTAACGGCCTGAATGATTTGAGCATCGGTAATATTTTCCGGTCCATAATTGTGAAGGACATGAAACACCACAGGAATTATATACTGTTGCGAAGCCGGCATTTTACTTACCTTTTGTTTAGCAATATATTCTGCCTGATACTTTTGGAAAGCATCCATTTGGGTAACTATAGTCGGATTCTTTTGAATGAGTTTTCTCAATTGTTCAGCATAACCACAGGTGTTAAATTCTTGTTGTGCAAACAATTTTCCTGTACCGGAAGCAATAATAAGGTACGCAGCCACAATTAGTACTTTTGATTTCATTTTGATGACAATTTAAGTTTATAGTTTTTACACGAAACGAATCTCGATTTACGAGTAGGCTTCATGTCAATTAATTTCAAACACATGGTTTTTTTAAAGGATTTTAAAGATACAAATTAAATCAAAACTGCAATAATATTACAATTTTTTCGGGGCAATTTTAGGGAAAATTATTAAGCGGTATGCTTTACTGATTAAAGCGTCGGAAAATACATTAATGCGGAAACTACGAGATAAAAATTACAATACGTGCCGTTCGGCATGATAAGAGGAACGAACTAAAGGACCACTTTCGACATACAAGAATCCTTTTTCTTTTGCAATTTCTCCAAGTCGGGTAAATTTTTCGGGATGGACAAATTCAACTACGGGCAAATGATTCTTAGTAGGTTGCAGATACTGTCCAAGCGTTAGCACATCGCAGTTTACACTGCGTAAATCATCCATCAATTCAATTACTTCAACCTCTGTTTCTCCAAGCCCGAGCATTACACCACATTTAGTTCTTAATCCTGCTTTTTTAGCTCTGCATAATACTTCCAAGCTGCGGTCGTATTTTGCCTGCACCCTAACCTGTTTAGTAAGACGCCTTACGGTTTCCAAATTGTGCGATAGTATATCTGGGCGAGCGTCAATTACTAATTGTAGATTATTCCATTCTCCCTTAAAATCGGGTATAAGCGTTTCAAATTTTGTTTGCGGACTTACTTTACGAATTGCACGAATTGTTTCCACCCAAATTTCAGCACCTCCGTCGGGTAAATCATCGCGATCTACCGAAGTAACTACGCAATGTTTTACGTTCATCAACCTTACTGATTCGGCAACCCTATGTGGTTCATTTTTATCGACCGGCAGCGGCTTTCCTGTAGCAACCGAACAGAATCCGCACGAACGTGTACATATATTACCAAGTATCATAAATGTAGCAGTCCCTGCCCCCCAACATTCGCCCATATTTGGGCAGTTACCACTCTGACAAATGGTATGAAGATGATGTGTTTCAACTATTTTACGGACATGTAAATATTCTTTTCCTAGAGGAAGCCTTACTCTTAACCAGTCGGGTTTTTTACGTACCGGTACTGGCTGATCTATTGCGGTGTTGCTTGAATCGATCATAGCGTATTAAAACCACTTTTTGCCGTAAATAAAGCTAATATAAAGGGTAGGAAATATTTGGTAATTTGTAGCGTATGCCATAATTGGAACAACTTTCGGATACATATCAAATACAAGACCTGTTTCAATCACTTTAACATCACTACGGGTATCGCCGTATTCGAAACTAAGACCTAATTTAACATAAGCTCCTGGATATATTTTTAACTGATCAAATCCGGTAAAATAGGGAGCACGACCGTATATGTTATCGAATGAATGTTGGGGGTTACTTGGATCGTAGCGTTCGGTTGAAAGATTGAATTCAGAAGGCGTATTTGTTTTTTGCAATATTTCTAAATAAACAGGTTTTGCTAATGCAATTGATGCGCCAATGTATGTTGAATAGCGTATTTCAACGCTCCTACGTTCGGCTTTACGAAACAAAACATTTTGAAAACCCACTCCTACACGAGGAATAAGTATTGAGTTTAATTTTCCGTAGTAAAACCCCTTGGAGTTTTCAAAATATGGATTAATACTTTTCACTTCTTTGGGGTGGCTCATGTTCACAAATTCTATTTCGAGCACTCGCTTACGATCGGCGGTAACATGTTTGGCACGACGATAAATAGCTCCAAAACCATTGGAGTGGGCTAAAACTCCGAATACTGCTTCATTACGGTAAATTACATTCAAATCAACTCCGGTTTGCACCAAGGTATTAGCATCCTGGGCAAACAGAGCGCTTGAAGTTAGTAAAGAGCAAAAAAATAGTGCGATTTTCCGAAAC
>JADLGT010000288.1 GCA_020849195.1 Bacteroidia bacterium | reverse complement strand
CATATTGATCATGGAATTGGGCGTTATGGCGGACTCGAAAAAATGGAGGTTAACGGCAAGCTGCAGGAGGCGATACGCTTGGTGTATAAAGACAGCGATATACTTTATGTAAGCATACATTCGCTACACCGTATTGCAAAATACAGCGGTAAAGAAGGAGCAGTTCCTAAACTCGATAAGTTGGGAAGCCAGGCCTGGCAGAACCTGAAACAAAAAACCAAACGAAAAGTTAAAGAAATTGCCTTTGACCTTATTCGGCTTTATGCCGAAAGAAAATCAAAAATAGGATTTGCATTTGCACCCGACAATTATTTACAGAATGAATTAGAAGCATCGTTTATATACGAAGATACTCCCGATCAGCTTAAAGCTACACAAGATGTTAAGAAAGACATGGAGGACGAAGCACCCATGGACAGATTAGTGTGCGGAGATGTTGGTTTCGGAAAAACCGAGGTAGCTATACGAGCTGCATTTAAAGCGGCTGTCGATGGCAAGCAAACGGCCGTGCTGGTACCAACAACTATACTGGCATTACAGCATTTTCGTACATTTTCCGAGCGCCTGAAAGATATGCCATGCGCAGTCGATTATATCAATCGTTTTAAGTCGGCTAAAGCACAAAAAGAATCACTTCAAAAACTTAATGAAGGGAAAACAGATATTATAATTGGTACTCACAGGCTGGTGGGAAAAGATGTGAAGTTTAAAGATCTTGGTCTTTTGATTATTGATGAAGAGCAAAAATTTGGTGTTGGTGTGAAAGATAAATTAAAAACAATGAAATCGAATGTAGATACACTTACACTTACTGCCACTCCAATCCCCCGCACATTGCAGTTTTCTATGATGGGCGCCCGCGACCTTTCCATCATCAACACGCCGCCACCTAATCGTTACCCGGTGCAAACCGAGCTACACTCATTTAATCATGAGTTGATACGCGATGCCATTATGTATGAAGTGGCACGGCGAGGGCAGGTGTTTTTTATTCACAACCGCGTTGGCACATTGGTAGAAATAGAATTGCTTATTAAAAAACTTTGCACCAATGTAAGAGTGCTGACTGCCCACGGTCAAATGGAAGGAGAACAATTGGAAAGCACCATGCTCGATTTTATTAATGGCGATTACGATGTACTTGTTTCAACCACTATTGTCGAATCGGGTCTCGATATTCCAAATGCCAATACCATGATTATAAACGATGCGCATACATTTGGGTTAAGCGATTTGCATCAGTTGCGTGGCCGAATAGGTCGTTCAAATAAAAAAGCTTTTTGTTACTTGCTTGCACCGCCAATGTCGGTTCTTACAAATGAAGCACAAAAACGGTTGTGCTCAATAACTGAATTTTCTGATTTAGGCAGCGGTTTTCAAATTGCCATGCGCGATTTGGATATACGCGGAGCAGGTAATTTATTGGGTGCCGAACAAAGCGGTTTTATTACTGAAATTGGTTACGAGATGTACCAAAAAATATTGAACGAAGCAATGAGCGAATTGCGGGAAGAAATGGATGCAAATGAAGCAAAAGACGGGAAAGAAAAACCTACAGAACAAAAAGAACGCTATCTAAAAGATTGTCTGCTCGACACCGACATGGAATTACTTATACCCGATAGCTATGTGAGTAACATTACCGACCGCCTCAGTTTGTATCGCGAGCTTGACGATAGCGAAGTTGAAAGCGATTTAGAGTTGTTTGAAAAAAAATTAAAAGATCGTTTTGGAGTTGTACCAAGCCAAACACTCGAATTAATTAACGCCGTTCGCCTTCGCTGGTGCGCAATGGATGTAGGTATTGAAAAAATCACACTTAAAAACAACAAACTAACAGGTTATTTTATTGCAAATCAAAAGTCGCCCTTTTACCAAAGCCCTGTATTTTCGGTGGTTTTAAAATACGTACAGCACAATCCGAAAATTTGCAAAATGAAAGAAGCCAATAACAAACTCACACTTTCTTTTACTAATGTAACATCTATAAACGGAGCAATTGCTGTGTTGAAAAAAATAAATTAAACCCGGCTTTTACAGTAGAAATGTAACGTAAAATGCAAAATTATAGATTTTTAATAAGCTGATAGAACCCCCTTATTGTAATGTGTTATACTTGTTTGAAGAGAATTTCCAATGGGAATTTGAAATTTTGAAAAATAAATATTAATCTTATACTATAAACAAAACCTGCCACTATAAATACATTTCCTATGAAACACCCATGATACCTTTGGTGTCACAAACACAAATGAATATCAAGGGTGTTCCCTGTCTGCCGACAGGCAGGCATCTGACAATTAAAAACTAAAAACATATACAGATGAAAACAAATTATTTAATTATTGCACTCGTCGCTTCATCGCTTACCCTCTTTGCCGGAGGAAAAAAAGGAGCCGACAACAAATGGTTTACTATTGGAGTAAGAGGCACCGCTGCCGCCCCTTTTCTAATTAACTCCAACGAATACAAAGACAGTGGTATTAAGCATAATTTTGCTTTTGGTGGCGGGGGCGGAGCCATGCTTGGTTTTCACTTTAATGATTGGGGATCAATAAACGTAGAGTGTTTGTACACCTATTACAGTCGTAAAGTAAAAAGTGCTATTGATAGCCTTGCATGGACAAGTTCAACAGCGCTTACTTATCTTGAGATACCAATTTTGTTTCGTGCCGAATGGAACTTTAAATATGTAGAAGGCGGCATTATGTTTGGATCATTGATGGGCGCTACCAACTCGTACACCAACGATAAGTTTCCTAAATTGAATTACGACAACAAAGACATAAAAGATGACGTGATGAAAAAAAACACTGCAATTGTTTTCGGCTGGGGTACTAATCTTATGGGGTCTGGCGGATTAATGCTTTCGTTTGGAGTACGCATGGCTTACGGTCTTTCAGACATTATAAGTGATTTAGGGGGGAAGGGGAAAAATTATACACCCTACTCTGATATTGGTAAAACTAAGCCTGCATCATTGGCCTATGCACCCACTAATTTGGCTTATGTAGGTCTGCATTTGAGCCTCGATTTCGATTTGGGCTATTTTGTTTCGTCTAATTGTGGTCGTAAGCATGAGTTCCAATTGTTCGGTCACTAACAACAACTTAGTCATTTTTCATTGGAGAAAAATGTTATTAACATTTTTTAAATATGTTGGTTTTTATGTTTTCCGAATGAAAAATAGTCTATATTTGCCCTCAACAAATAAAAAACCTTAATTAAAAATTAACATCATGGCTAAAAAAGCAGCAAAAAAGTCAGCAAAAAAAGCGACTAAAAAAACAGCCCGCAAACCTAATGCGGCATTCATGAAACCTCTTACACCCAGTGCTACACTTGCATCTGTGGTAGGCAACAAAGCTATGCCACGTACCGAAGTGGTAAAGAAGATTTGGAATTACATTAAAGCAAACGGCTTACAAGACAAAAAGAACAAACGCATGATAAATGCAGATTCTAAATTGAAGCCTTTGTTCAATTCAAATCAAGTGTCTATGTTCGACATGGCAAAAATTTTGTCGAAACATTTGAAATAAGAAGTTCTAGTATAAACAAAAAGCGGGCAGCCTTGTTAGGCGCCCGTTTTTTGTTTATATCGGGATTTTTCAATGATTCAGCACGACAAGTTATACCAAAGTGATTTATATATTAGTCCAATCAATATTAGTATAATGCCGATCGGATAGCTGTTT
>JADLGT010000287.1 GCA_020849195.1 Bacteroidia bacterium | reverse complement strand
GCGAAGGAGATGTTGATTTTAAAAATTCGGGAAATTCTTTTTCAAGACAGATAAGTTCTTCAAGCAACTTATCAAAATCATAATCGCTTAAGGAAGGCTTAGCTTCTACATAATAGCGGTGATTATGCTCGTCAATCTCTTTTGAGAGTTGTTCGATACGTTTAAAGGCTTGTTCTTTTGTCACTAATTAAAAGTATCAAACATACGTTAATTAACAAATAAGAAAGCAAACGATTTTTTGCAATTATAACTGCCAAGCTCCTTTTATCATTCGCTCTTTGCCGCTCAAATCTTTTTTTATCTCAATAGCTGCAAAATTATTATTTTGTAAAAGGCTGCTTACTTCTAATGCTTTGGCTTCATTTACCTCAAAAAATAATTTTCCATTACGGGAAAGATTACGGCTTGAATAGTTGATGATCGCTTTGTAAAACAGAAGCGGGTCCCAATCATTTACAAACAAAGCTACGTGAGGCTCATGTTCCAAAACATTCGTTTTCATTGTTTGCTTTTCCGATTGCAACACGTAAGGCGGATTGGAAACAACACAATCGAATAAAGCAGATTGGTTGATAAAATTTGCACTTGAATTAAGTATATCTCCCTGAATAAAATTTACATCAACTTTATTTAAAGCTGCGTTTTGCTTGGCCAGCTCAAGTGCGCTGTTCGATACATCCATCGCCCACACTTCAACATTCGGCAATCTTTTTTTTAAAGCAATGGCAATACATCCGCTTCCGGTTCCGATGTCTAATAGCCGCAGCTTTAAATTTGAATGAGATATATCGTCAATAATCCATTCCACAAGTTCTTCTGTCTCCGGACGGGGAATTAAAACATCGGGCGTAACTTTTAGTTTCAAACCGCAAAACCATGCTTCGCCTAAAATATATTGCATTGGTTCTTCTTGCTTCAATCTCCGCAAAACATCGTTCATCTTTATTAGCTGTTGTTCCGGAATTTGCACTTCTTTTTTCAACAGTAAATCAGTTTGTGAATAGCCGAGATGAAACTCAAAAGTGTAAAAAATAAAAGATTCTATTTCGTGAGTATCGTACAAGCCTTTTAACTCCTCGCGTAAAAGACGAATAAGTGATTGAACGGAAGTGTTAGAATTACTCATTTGATTTGAAAATACACTGCTTAAAAATACATTTATAAAAAACAAAATCAACAATTAAAAGGGCTATTTATTTACCTTTGTTTGGATGTCGGCCGCATACGTTTACATGAAACGCTGTATTGAGTTAGCTGCCAAAGGGCTTGGAGATACCGCTCCCAACCCCATGGTGGGATGCGTTATTGTAAATAACGATAAAATTATTGGCGAAGGATATCACCAACAATATGGCAAAGCCCACGCCGAAGTAAATGCCATAAACAGTGTACAAAATAAATCACTGCTGCTACACTCCACTTTATACGTTTCGTTGGAACCTTGTTCTCATCACGGCAAAACTCCTCCCTGTGTTGAGTTAATAATTTCAGCCAAAATTCCACATGTGGTAATTGGCAGCATCGACTCCAATCCTCTGATAAATAAAAAAGGTATTCAGCAATTGAAAAATGCGGGGATAACTATTGAATACGAAGTGCTAAACAAAGAGTGCAGAGAGTTAAACAAACGTTTCTATACATTTTATGAAAAAAAACGTCCTTTCATTATTTTAAAATGGGCACAAACCGCCGACAGTTTTATTGATAAAATAAGAACGCCTAATGAAGTTGGTGGACAATTAAAAATAAGCAGCGGTGATGTAAACGCTCTTGTGCATCAATGGCGTTCGCACGAACAAGCCCTTATGATTGGCACTACTACAGCGCTGCTCGACAACCCGCAGTTGAACGTACGCCTCGTAAACGGAAAAAATCCGCTTCGTATAATAATTGATAAAAATTTGGAAATTCCTGCACATTACAATTTGTTCGACGGTTCGACACCCACACTTATATTTACCAATAAAGAAGCAAGAAATAAAAATAACATTTCGTACATAACTTTAAGTTCCGATTTAAACACTATTGACTGCATACTAAACGAACTTTATAAAAGAAATATACAATCGCTAATTGTTGAAGGCGGTACAAAACTAATTAGCTCATTTATTAAACAAAACGTATGGGACGAAGCAAGAGTAATAAAATCGAATAGTGTATTACACAATGGTGTAAAAGCACCCGACATTGATCAGCTTGCGTTTGTTTCGGAACTGAAAATTGAAAATGACACCGTCAGTTTTTACAGAAATTCTTCGCCATACGCATAAAAAAATGAGCTATTCTTTGGTTATATTTGTGTTGATATAACCACCGACAACAGTAATTGATAACCAGTAAAATTTTATATGAATATCGATTTCAATCGCAACGAAGATAAAATGAAGCAGCTCATCAGACAGATGGAGCAAAAGCTCGAAAAAATTTATACCGGCGGAGGTAAAAACCGTATTGAAAAGCAACACGAGCAGGGAAAGCTAACAGCCCGCGAGCGTATTGATTTTCTTATTGATAAAGACAGCCGCTTTATTGAACTGGGCGCATTTGCCGGCGATAATATGTACCCGGAATATGGAGGTTGTCCCGCTGGCGGCGTTATAGCGGGTATTGGTTACGTTAACAAACGCCAATGTATTATTGTTGCCAACGATGCAACTGTTAAAGCAGGAGCATGGTTTCCGATAACAGGAAAAAAAAATCTGCGTGCTCAGGAAAT
>JADLGT010000286.1 GCA_020849195.1 Bacteroidia bacterium | reverse complement strand
TTGACACTGTTATTTGTAAAGTCAATTTTAAGCGGTCCGCTTGGCGAATTTGTAAAGTTTACCGATAGTGCACTTGCATTTTCAACAGTAACGGCAGTTTTAGCAGTACAACCTTTGTTATCGGTAACAGTAACAACATAAGTTCCGGCTGTAAGTTTATTGATAACAGATTCTGTCTTGCCGTTACTCCACAAATATGAATACAAACCTGTTCCGGATGTATTGACGCTGATACTGCCATCGCCGGCACTGCAATGTGCGGGTGTTGATGAGGCGGACAATGCTATGCCGGCTGGTTCGGTAATGGTGTATGCGAAAATTCCACTTCGACCTTGTGCATCGGAAACGGTAAGCGTATATGTACCTGCAGCAAGTCCGTTTAAGTCAGGTGTGGTTTTATTACCATACGACCAATTGAATGTATAAACTCCACTTGTTTCGATTTCAATTTTTCCTGTATGATTGCCTTTGCATTTAACATGAGTAATAGCAGGCGATACGTTAAATGTTGGTTGTTCGGTTTGGTTTTCGGTTGGGCCTTGATTTGAACTGCGGAAACTTGGCGATATGTACATACCAATCATTCCGTTTCCGGCAGAAAGACGATCGGGATTGTAAGAAGTAAAGTTTTGTACTTGTGTTTTTGTATTCGATTTTGTGTCGGAAATTTGTTCTGCCGAACGACTGTTGTTTTCTGTCGAGTTAAATGTATTATTTTCAGTTGGTTTTGCAAGCTTATCGACTGTTTGAATTTGTTGGGTTTCCGGTTGATTAATTGTAATTGAACTATTGTTATTATTATTGATTGTATATGTTTTGTTATTAACTGAATTATTTGTTGTAACCAAATAAACAACAACAGCAACAGTAGCAGCAGATGCAATAACTCCTGTGGCAATTTTCCAACCTGCTTTTTGCATTATACTTTTAATAAAAGAGGGATTGTGCGCAGGCAATTGCTTGTTTAGCGCATTCCATACATTCGCCGAAGGCGAATGAACATCCATTTCATGGCGATGTTTCTGTATAAAATTTTTCAAACTATCCGACATCTTCTTTAACTGCGCTTAGAATTTCAATTAATCTTTTTTTCGCTCTTAGGTATTGTGTTTTAGAAGTATTCTCGCTAATGTTTAATTTTTCTGCAATTTCTTTATGACTGTAATCTTCAAATAAGTACAAGGTTAAAACTGTACGAAAGCCATCCGGTAAAAACTGTATTGCTTTTGTAACTGCTTCGATAGTATAGCTAATTTGGATTTCATCATTACCAGTTTCTTCTTCTAAAATGTTTAATGCCTCTATACTCTCAACTTCTGTAAACTTTAACTTTCTTTTTTTTACTGCGTCTATCGACTTGTTAATTACAATTCTTTTTAACCAACTTCCAAATGTCGATTCGCCTTTAAACTGATTGATGTTTTTAAAAGCACTCAAAAAAGCCTCCTGTAATACATCTTCCGACTCCTCTCGGTCATTGGTAATTCGCAGGCTTATATTAAACATTGCTTTCGAATACAAATTATACAAGCCCTCGAAGGCACTACTCTCGCCATTTTTACAGGCCTCAACTAATTGAGTTGTTGGATCCATTTATACAGTTGTTTTGTAATTCGATTTGGTTTCCAAACCTAAAGATACAACTGTAGTGTCCAATATCACATTCGTTTATCTATTCTGTACTAAAGACTAAACACAAACATAAGGTTGCATCCGGCAAGTAATTATTATTGTAATTATTTGATTAGTAAATTATTGTAAATTCCACTGAAGTATATTTTCAATAGTGTATTTGAAAATCTTTAAGCGCGGTTATACAAAAATAGCAACACGGAAATTTGTTTACTTTGTTCTCAATAAACTAAATGTATGTCCGAACGGGTAACGCTTTTTGTTGATGTTGTTTTACCACTTTCACTTCCAAATATTTATACTTATCGTATTCCATTTGAATTGAACGACAGTGTAAAGATTGGGCAAAGGGTGGTTGTGCAATTTGGCAAATCAAAATTGTACACTGTTTTGGTTAAAAACATTCACAAGAATGCACCTATCCAATACGAGGCCAAGTACATCCATTATATTTTAGACGACGCTCCCGTTGTGAACGAATATCAGTTTCGATTGTGGGAATGGATTGCATCCTACTACATGTGTTACCCCGGTGAAGTGATGAATGCCGCTTTACCTGCAGGACTTAAATTGTCGAGCGAAACTAAAATTATTTTTAATCGAGATTTGAAATGTAACGAAGAGGGAAAGGCAGAAGTTAATTACAACAATTTATCTGACAAGGAATTTTTGATAGTGGAAGCACTCGAACTTAGAAGCATACTTACAATGGATGAGGCATCAGAAATTCTTGAACAAAAAACCGCATATTCCATAATAAAATCTTTACTCGAAAAACAGATAGTGCAGGTGCAGGAAGATTTAAAGGAGCGTTATAAACCTCGCCTACAATTGTTTGTTAAGCTGTCCGACGAATGGGCCGATGAAGCAAGGTTGAAATTAATATTAGACAAGCTTGAAAAAAAATCAGGAAAACAACTGAGTGTGCTGATGGCATATATTAAGTTGACGGGAATTGTTGAAAGTAAAATACGAGTTGAATGGATAAAAAAAGCAGAACTTTTAAAATTAGTTGCGGGAGCAGATGCCGCAGTAAAATCCTTGGTAAAAAAAAACATTTTCGTTCAACAGGAGTTTGAAACAAGTCGTATTATTCACGAAAATATAAAAGAGCAATCGGCTAAGGTGTTAGATACTCAGCAACAACAGGCATACGAAAATATAAATAAACAATTTGCCGAAAAAGATGTTGTGCTGCTGCACGGCGTTACTTCGAGTGGGAAAACCGAAGTTTACATTAAACTTATTGAACAAGTGTTGCAACAGGGGAGACAAGTGTTGTACCTGTTGCCGGAAATAGCGCTTACAACACAAATTATTTACCGCTTGCGAAATGTTTTTGGGGATAAAGTTGGAATATATCATTCTCGCTTCAGCGAAAACGAACGTGTGGAAATATGGAATAATGTATTGAATAGCAATATGCCAAATTCGATTGCTGAAATTCAACATACGAATACTCCTTCTAAAATAATACTTGGTGCCCGTTCCGCATTGTTTTTGCCTTTTTCAAATTTAGGTTTAGTAATTGTTGATGAAGAGCACGATTTTTCTTACAAACAAATTGATCCCGCCCCGCGCTACAATGCCCGCGACAGTGCACTTTTTTTAGCTCAGCTTCACAGGGCTAAAGTAGTATTAGGTTCGGCCACGCCCTCCATCGAAAGTTATTTTAACGCAAAAGCGGGAAAATATGGTTTGGTAGAATTAATGAATCGACATGGCGGTGTTCAATTACCGGAGATAATACTTGCAGATATTAAAGATGCAACGAAACGGAAATTGATGAAATCGCATTTCTCGCCACTGTTGTTAGATTCGATAGAACAGACATTAAAAAATAAAGAGCAAGTAATTTTGTTTCAAAATCGCAGAGGGTTTTCGCCCATAATTGAGTGCGATCCGTGCGCATGGACTCCACAGTGTAAAAGCTGCGATGTGTCGTTAACTTATCAT
>JADLGT010000285.1 GCA_020849195.1 Bacteroidia bacterium | reverse complement strand
TTATTCCATTTATCAAGCTGATTCAATTTAATGCTAAGAAAAGCGGCTTGAAGTTCATCCAGCCGGGAATTAATTCCTTTCAATTCATGGACATACTTGACCTCCGAACCATAGTTCCTTAATTTAGATACCTGCTTATACAACTCATCATCATTAGTTGTAATTGCACCTGCATCGCCTAGTGCTCCCAAATTTTTTCCGGGATAAAAACTAGTGGCGTTAATGTGTCCTATTGACCCTGTTTTTCTTCCGTTACACTCGGCTCCCTGCGCTTGCGCATTATCTTCCACAACAAAAAGATTATGACGGGTCGCTATATCCATTATCCTGTCCATTTCGCAAGCCTGTCCATACAAATGCACAGGCATAATGGCTTTCGTTCGTTTAGTAATAAGCCTTTCAAGAAGATCGGGGTTTATATTATATGTTTGAGCATTGGGTTCGCACAAAACTACTTCAGCCCCTACTTCAGAAACCGCAAGGGCTGTTGCAATAAAAGTATTAGAAGGGATGATCACCTCATCACCGGCTCCAATATTTAAAGCTCTAAGCGCAATTTTCAAAGCGTCCAAACCATGACCAACGGCAACGGTATGATTCACATTGTTAAATACCGAGTAATTTTTCTCGAACTCGGCTAAATTGTTCCCTAAAATAAATTGACCCTTACGTAAAACATCTTCAAAAGCAAAGAGAATTTGATCTCTAAGCCGAGACTGTGTTAACGAAATATCTAAAAACGGAACCTTGGTTTTCATTTGTGTCGGAAGGTTGGATACCTTTGCAATATAGTGATGTTTGTAGTCTTCTCTATTATAGAATAAAGATACGCCAAGTTGATTGATGTTAAATAAATTATTCTCAATTTTTCAATTCGTTACAAATAGCAATATCTAGTATTTTAGTCAACTTCTCTGCTCCTTTCGGGGATAGGTGATCCGGATCGGAAAAATCCGACAAGTCAAATCTTTTATCACTTATATAGTTAAGATGCTTTATGTTATTTTTCGAACATAGTTGTTCTAATACATCCAGCATCCTCGAATATTTTTCCGGGTCAAGGCGTTCAAAATACTTTTGCGAAACCGGGATTGTAACAAATAGTAAGCGTATGCCTTTTTTGCGGGCAAAAGCTATTGTTTCATTCAATTGATCCGAATTAAATTTTACATTTTCCACCTTCATCTGTTTGTGGTGAATTTCAATTCTCGACTTGGCACCATCTTCTGTTACAGTATACATCTCATCATCAGACAGGCGGTACCAACCATTTTTCTGAACGTGAGAAGCCAAATCAACATTAAAGCCTCGCAACATATAAGAAAAAGCGGTTCCAGGTTGATACAGAGCTATCAGGCTGCTTCCCTTAATATCAAAAAGAGAGGTGCTCCGCTCCGGTTTAATCCCCATAAACTGAGTATAATAATACTTTCGCCAATCTTCTTTTGATCCTTCAATGGTAGTTTCAAGCGAAAAATACGAAATGGGCAATATCAAAAGTCGAAGATTGGGCATTTTTTGGCAATATTTTTTAAGTAATTGACAATCGTAATAGAGCGATTGGCTTGTGTTGGAAAAGTTATACGAAAAAGGAGTTAAATATGTCGGATTAATACCAAAATATCCATGGCTTGAACCCAAAACCAAAACCTCTATGCTGTCATTTAGCACTTCTATATCGCCAACCTTTACATTGTAACTATTTCTCACTTTCACTAATCCGATTTCGATAAAAAGACACAGCAATCCAATGGGAATTGTTAGTATGGTAAATTTGATTAAAAATTTTACTGCTTGCGACTGCATATTTATTGTGATTCTTACGTCAGGAGAGTGTTATGATAATATATTAAAATTGGAAATAAATAAATTCCTGCTGAGAATACTTCCCCATAAATAAAACTAAAAGAATTGCTGAATAATATATTAACCATCTGACAACAGTGGGTCTGCCTGATATATATTCATTAATATTTACGTATGACTGTGCCACATGAATCAATTCCATGCAAAGAATCAGCATGAATGATAAAAGAATGTCGAATGTTTTGAATGAACCCAGTGATATTCCCGGGTGAACCAAACTTAACCCTGTAAACATGTTATGAAGGACCTTCAAAGCTTGTGTAACATCTTCTGAACGAAAAAATATCCAAATAAAGGTTACAATGAAAAATGTAACAAATATATTAACGACCTTAATAACCTCACAAGCAAGGAATTTGCGGAAAAAATTACCTATTACAAACTGAATCTTTGCGGACCACAGACCTGTGATCTGAGCCACAGCGTGTAACGCCCCCCAAATTATAAATGTCCAACTGGCGCCATGCCATAAACCGCTTATCATAAAAACCAAGGATAGGTTGCGGTATACTTTCCCTTTGTTTACTCTGCTTCCTCCTAAAGGAAAATAAATATAATCCCTAAACCATGTTGACAAAGAGATGTGCCACCTTCTCCAAAAATCAGCAATACTTTCAGCAAAGTAGGGGCGGTCAAAGTTCAGCATCAATTTAAACCCCATAACTCTTGCCGAGCCCCTAGCGATATCCGAATAGCCCGAAAAATCGCAATAGATC
>JADLGT010000284.1 GCA_020849195.1 Bacteroidia bacterium | reverse complement strand
TATATGATAAATTACCGGATGTAACGGTTATTTGCAGCGAGTCGGATTGAAAAGCAAATAACCTGGCAGCAAAAATAAATTGCAAAAACATGCCTATAAAAAAAGAAGCTTTAGCAGGGCAAGGAAACCGACTGCTTATAGAATTAATACAAGAGCTAATGGTGTGAAAAAAAATATTTTTTTCGAAATGAATTGGTTCTTTCTTTTCTTTTACAGATAATGTGCGGATATACATTCTTGGGTTGTTTACTATCACTCTTTTAAACCTGCAAACATCTTTATTTTACTTACCAAAGCTGCCGCCATTTTTTCGTTGCTTTCGTGTGTCCACCCTGCTATATGTGGTGTAAGTATAACTCTGTTCGAGCGAATGAGGTATTGAAATGATTCGGGTAACTTAAGCACGTCAATATTTTCAAACGATGTTGTTTCATATTCAAGCACATCAAGGCAAGCACCTAAAACTTTTCCGGATTTCATATTTTTAACAAGCGCATCTGTATTCAATATTTTTCCCCTTGATGTATTTATAATATATATGTTGTTATTAAATTTATTAATGAATGTATCATCAACAAGGTAGTTGGTTTCTTGAGTAAGGGGTAAGTGAAGGCTAAGTATATCGGCATGCTTAAAAATATCATCGAGTTGAACTTCATTAACAAGCGTTGATCTAAAATTTTTTTTGTATTTGTCGTAAGCAATAATTTTACAATTAAATCCGGCAAGCCGTTCGGCAAAAGCGCTGCCCATATTTCCATATCCAATAATGCCAACTGTTTTTCCTGCTAACTCAATTCCTCTGTTAGATTCGCGCAGCCATTTTCCTTCACGCACTTCTTGGTTCGATTTGCATATATTATTAAACAAACATAAAAGTATAGCTAAAGCGTGTTCGGCTACTGCATCGCGATTACCTTCGGGAGCATGTAAACATTTTATGCCTTTACTTTCGGCATAAACCGTGTCAATGTTTTCCATGCCTGCACCTACACGGGCAATAAATTTTAGTCGTACGGCTTTATCAATGAGCTCGCGTGTAAGTTTTAGTTTACTACGGATAACAATTCCATCGTAGAGGTATAAATTATTGACAATTTCTTCGGGTGTCCGGTTGTAATTTAAATCACATTGAAAGCCTGCGGCTGTCAGCTTTTCGGCTAGGGAAGGATGTGTAGAATCTATAAAAAGTATTTTCATTAATTGACGATTGATTTTAATTAATTGTGGTGCCGACTTTAAACCTGCTACAATAAAATCCCTCGAAGAATAATAGCGGCAACCGTAAAATAAATGACTAAGCCGGTTACATCAACCAATGTTGCTACAAACGGAGCCGATGATACTGCCGGGTCGAGCCCCATACGTTTAAGGAGGATAGGAAGTAAAGAGCCTGCCAAATTTCCCCACAGCACAACGCCAACCAACGATATGCCAACGGTTATGCCAACAAGCATCCAGTGCGGACCATAAATATTTACAAAAGTTGACCATATTGCAACACGCAAAAACCCGATTAAACCAAGAATAAATCCAAGTGTAAAACCCACAGAAATTTCTTTGCGTATTATATTCCACCATTCTGTAATAGTTATTTCGCCAAGTGCAAGAGCTCGTATAATAAGCGATGAGGCCTGCGATCCGGTATTGCCACCGCTGGAAATAATTAATGGAACGAAGAGCGCAAGTACAACCGCTTTTGCAATCTGATCTTCAAAAAAACTCATGGCTGTTGCGGTAAAACTTTCTCCAATAAAAAGAACGATTAGCCAACCCGCTCGTTTTTTTATCATCTGTAAAAACGAAATATTCATATAAGGTTCTTCTAAAGCAGACACACCTCCCATTTTTTGAACATCTTCTGTTTCTTCTTCTCGAATTACATCCACCACATCGTCAATAGTAATTCTACCCACCAATTTGCCAATACTGTCAACAACCGGCAGTACAACAAGATCGTATTTCTGCATAATCTTAGCTACATCTTCCGCAGGGGTATTGGTTTTTACAAAAATAATGTCGGGGTTAAATACTTCACTCACTTTAGCATTCAGCGAAGTAGTTAATAGGTTTTTTAACGAAAGTAAGCCCAATAATTTATCGTTATCGTCAACAACATAAATGGTATAAATATTTTTAACTTCTTCGGCTTGTTTACGCAATTCGCGCACGCATAAACGCACCGAATCGTTTACATGCACACGCACTAACTCGGTCGCCATTAAGCCACCCGCACTATTTTCGTCGTAATTCAGAAGATCGACAATGTCGCTGGCTTGTTCAATATCTTCGAGATGTGATAACACCTCGCCTTGTACTTTATCCGGTAAATCGGCAATTACATCGGCGGCATCGTCCGAGGCCATTGTGTCGATGTGTTCGGCAATTTGTTTTGATGTGAGTGAAGCCAACAATTTTTCACGCTTATCGTCTTCCATCTCCACCAATACTTTTCCCGCCTCATCGTCATCGAGTTGTTTGTATAAATACTTTGCCTCGTCAATGGTTAAGTCATTAAAAATTTCGGCAATATCGGCAGGGTGCAGTTCTTTAAGTTGTTCTGCAATAAATTTCAGGTCGTTACCGGCAATGGCTTTACGCAGAAGTTCGAGATAGGCTATGGTAACGCGGAATTGCATATTGATGGAGTTATTGCCTATGAATTAATTTTTTGTGAAATGCTTTTGCAAAGGTAATGAATTGATGTTGGAAAAAAATAAAGGGAGAGGAGGAAAAACGAATTTTATTTTTTGTATAAATGAGTTTTTACAATCGGGCAAGGAGTATGGATTAGTATGCCTCCACCATATTTGTAAGCTCTACAAAATCATTTACCGATAAGCGCTCGGGGCGAAGTGTAAGAAAAGGGTGAGATTCAAATCCGCTTTTCAGTTTAAACTGTTTTATTCCGTTGCGAATCATTTTACGCCGCTGGTTGAAGCAGGCTTTAACAACACGCACAAAAAGTTTTTCGTTGCAGGTGAGTTGCTGTGTTTTGTTACGCGTTAATCGTATAACTCCCGATTTTACTTTTGGTGGAGGGTCGAAAACATGCTCATCAACAGTAAATAAATAGTCTATACTATAATAGGCTTGCAGCAGCACGCTCGTAACACCATAAATTTTTGATCCGGGCTTTGAGGCGATGCGCTCGGCCACTTCTTTTTGAAACATACCAACCACGCCGGGTACGCAATCACGATTGTCAAGTATTTTAAAAAGAATTTCAGTAGAGATGTTATAAGGAAAATTACCAATGACAGCGAGAGGTTCAGGAAAATATTTTTGAAAATTAAGTTGGAGAAAATCGCCCAATATAATTCTGTCATTCATTTCGGTGAATTTTTGTTTTAAAAATTCAACCGATTCCTTGTCAATATCTATCACATAAGTTTCAAACGATCTTTCCGGTAAAAGATAGTTGGTAAGCACACCCATTCCCGGTCCCACTTCAAGTACTTTACTGCAGCCAAACGCATTGCCCAAAGCCGCAACAATTTTTTGCGCTATGGTTTCATCTTTTAAAAAATGTTGTCCTAAGTATTTTTTTGCGCGAACGTTCATTTACAACATATAATAAGCCACAATCAGAATGTCAAATCGGAAGCAACAATAAAATTCATTCTTCACAATTTAATCACTCCGACCTTAGTGCTTCTATTGGGTTGAGGTTAGCTGCTTTAACGGCCGGATAAATACCCGAAATCATTCCAACGGCAACACAAAGTAAAATACCTCCCATTACCCATGCCCAGGGCACAATAAAACCCACATCAAACTGAATGGCGAGAATATTGCCTGCCGATACACCGAGTAAAATTCCGAGTAAGCCACCCAATTGGCAAATCACAATAGCTTCAATAATAAATTGACGGCGTATTACGAGTTTGGTTGCTCCAAGCGCTTTGCGTACACCTATTTCGCGGGTACGTTCCGAAACCGACACAAGCATAATATTCATGAGTCCTATTGCTGCACCAAGCAAAGTAATAAACCCAATGGCTGTTGCACCAATAGTAACTTTTTGTAAATTTTCGATTAGCATGTTGGCCAAATTATCGCTTTTGGTCAAATCAAAATTATCTTCCTGTCCCAATGGAATTTTTCGTATTACACGCATTGTACCGTTTGCTTCGGCTATGGCCCCATCCATATTTTGCGAACCCGGTGCAAGTACACTTATTACATACGACATATTGGGACGCGAAAAACATTGTCGGGCATTGCTTAGCGGTATCATACATATTTTATCGCCACCGAAACCCGAAGCATTTCCTTTTTCTTTTAACACACCAATCACTTTATATCTTGCCGGTCCAACGGTAATTTCATTATTCAAAGGCTGTTCTTTTTTTCCAAAGATAGAAGAGGCGGCATCTTTGCCTAACAGAATTACATTATTACCCAATTGCATATCCTGATAGGAAAAATTGCGGCCAAATTCAATATCATATCCGGCTGTAAGC
>JADLGT010000283.1 GCA_020849195.1 Bacteroidia bacterium | reverse complement strand
AGTTAAATTAATATGGAAAAATAATTCAGAAATCGATTTGATGGGCTACCGTGTTTTCAGAAGCAATTCGTTGCAGGAAGATTATGTGGAAGTGTCAAAAAAAATAATTGAAGACACCGTTTTTTCTGATGTAATACCTATAAATACGCTAACAAAAAATATTTATTATTCTATAACTGCGCTTGATTTTAATTATAATAATTCGGCTTACGCTCATCCTTTAAAGTTGTCCCGCCCCGACAATCTTCCGCCCGTTGCGCCTATTTTCTCCGATGTGTTTTTTGACAGTACCGGCGTACATATAAAATGGATTAACAGTAGTAGTGCAGATGTAAGTAAATACACATTAGAGCGCAAAGCCGAAGATGCAAGCAGCAATACCAAACTAATTAAGCAATGGTCGGCAAAAGATTCCGTTTCAGCTTTTATTGATACGGCGGTTACTGAAGGAACTAGTTATACCTATTTCATTTCGACAACTGATAGCAGCGGGAACAGCACACAAACCAAATCAGGTGCGGTGAATTTTGTGCGTGGATTACAAAAATCTGTGAATGCCATATCTGCAGTTGTAAATCGTTCAAAAAAAACAATTGAGATTCAATGGAAATACGATACTAAAGGCGTTCAAAAATTTATTCTGTATAAATCAATAAAGGGAGAGCCTATGCGCCTTTTTAAAACTTTGCCGGCTAATACTTTTTTATTTACCGATAACCAACTTTATATAAATAATATTTACCTCTATGCTATAAAAGCTATTTTTACAAATGGCGCCGAAAGCCGTATGGATTATATAGTGGAAGTAAATTATTAATGGGTATATGCAAACCCTACTCCTGTGAAGCCCCCTCTACTCCTTGTGTTCGTTACTCCTTCAGCAATTTCCCAACAAAAGCATTAATGTCATCAACATACTTTTCGTAATAGCTCCCTGTGGCAGGTCCGCTGAATCCGGTGTAAATTTTTCGCACATTGCCTTTTTTATCAATAAAAATAGTAGTAGGGAATGACATTATTTTGTTAAGCATGGGTAATGTTTCGGATGCTTTTTTATTGTCGGAGCTTGTTGCTGCAATAAGTGCGTCGTAATTGCAATTAAATTTTTTAATAACACGTTGTACGTTTGATATAGCTTTTTTCACATCGCCTGTTCGCTCGTAAGCCAATGCAATAACTTCAAGTCCGGCGGCTTTATGTTGTTCGTAAAATGTACTTAAAAATTTTGTTTCGTCCATGCAGTTGGGGCACCAGCTTCCCATGATTTGTACAATTACAACTTTGTTTTTGTATTTCGTGTCGCTTAGCGAAACATTATTGCCCGACAAATCGGGAAAAGAGAACTCAAGTTTAGAGTACCCGGTTTTTAAAAAAGTTAGCGAGTCGGGATTACGAAGTTCGAATTTATCATTGCGCTTTGCCTGCCATTTTTCGTGCCAATGTGAACCCGAATAAAAATCTCCATGCAGCGTATTGTCGGATTTCATTTTTGCGCTAAATACAAAAGCATGTGCCCCGTCGAAGCACGACAGATAAAGTGTTGTATCGTTAACGGCAGCACCTTCGAGGTAGCGGTAGTCGCCGGTTTCGGTAAGTATGGTTCCAGTTACGTGTTGACTGAATTTGTTTGTATGTTCAAACAAACCAATGCCTTTGTATTCGTCGGAAGTATTTGGGCTAAACGTAATTTCCCATTTCCCATTAAAAAGCGCATGGGGCATATTAGGAAACAACGAAATTATTTTATACGCCGTAAAAGGGAAACTATAATTTTATTTGCGCGAGTGGTTTAGCCACAAACCGGTAAGAGCCCCGTTATTTTTTTTACACCTGAATTCGGAATCGAAAACAGGCATTTTAAAATTAAGTGAATCGGCAGTGTTTTTTACTTCATCAATTACAATACGCTCTTCGGCATTACGAATAGTAATTTGTGTTGAGTTGCTTGTTTCAGAAATTTCAAAATTAAATTTAAGATCCGTACTGTCGTTCAACTTTAATTTGCCTGTCCATAAACTATTCTTTTGGGCGATAGTTAAATTTAAAAGGAAAAAATAAAATATAACTATTAAAAATCGGGTAGCTGTTTTTTTACGTCCCATGCAAATAAAACCTTTGTACTTACACATCAAATTTTATTCCTTGAGCCAAGGGTAATTCTGTTCCGTAATTAATGGTATTGGTTTGTCGGCGCATATATGCTTTCCACGCATCCGATCCCGATTCGCGTCCTCCGCCTGTATCTTTTTCGCCACCAAAGGCGCCACCAATCTCGGCTCCCGAAGTTCCTATGTTTATGTTTGCAATTCCACAATCGGATCCTTCGGCCGATAAAAATCTTTCTGTTTCTTGTAGGTTTCTCGAAAATATTGCCGACGATAAACCTTGCGGTACATCATTCTGAATTTGTATCGCTTCATCAAAGCGCGAATATTTTAGCAGGTACAATATAGGAGCGAATGTTTCTTCCTGTACTTTTTTGAAATAATTTTTTACCTCCATTATACAAGGTGTAACATAACAGCCCGATTCATACATTTTCCCTTTCAGCACTTGTCCTCCGCAAACTAATTTCCCGCCTTCTTCTTTTATTTCTTTGATGGCATCTTCAAACATTTTTACAGCTTGCTTATCTATTAACGGACCAACCATAACGCCTTCCTCGAGCGGGTGTCCGATTTGTATTTGCGAGTAGGCCCGTTCCAATTTTTCTTTAAACTGATTATAAATGCTGTCTTTAATTATAAGTCGTCGGGTTGTAGTGCAGCGTTGGCCGGCTGTTCCGGCGGCACCAAACAGTACAGCTCGCAAAGCCATATCGAGGTCGGCATTTTCGGTAATAATAATTGCATTGTTTCCGCCAAGCTCAAGCAACGATCGACCGAGTCGCTGTGCAACAGCAGTACCCACCAATTTGCCCATACGTGTTGAGCCGGTAGCTGAAACAAGCGGAATGCGTTTATCATTGCTCATCAGTTCGCCTGTTTGTGCATTACCTATAACAAGATTCACTACGCCTTCGGGTACTTCGTTTCGTTTTAACACCTCGGCAATAATATTCATACAGGCAATAGCGCACAGCGGAGTTTTTTCTGAAGGTTTCCATACAACTACATCACCACAAACCAGTGCCAGCATGGTATTCCAACTCCACACCGCTACAGGAAAGTTAAACGCAGATATTACCCCTACAATTCCGAGTGGATGCCATTGTTCGTACATGCGATGTTTGGGTCGTTCGGAGTGCATTGTTAAACCATACAACTGGCGCGACAAGCCTACGGCAAAATCACAGATGTCGATCATTTCCTGAACTTCTCCCAAACCTTCTTGCAAAATTTTTCCACATTCGTACGATACTAATTTGCCGAGCGCTTCTTTATTCCGGCGAAACTCTTCTCCCATTTGGCGAACAATCTCGCCCCGCCTTGGTGCCGGCACCATCCGCCACGATACAAATGCCTCCTGTGCAACCTTCATCATCTTTTCGTATTCAAGTTTTCCAACTTGATTTACAATTCCAATCAGCTCTCCATCTGCAGGAGAATAGGAGTCGAGCCTATCGCCTTTAGCTTCGTACCATTTAGTACCTGTACATATTCCTTTATTGATACGTTTTAGTGCAAGCGCTTGCAGCGTTTTTGCTAATTCATAGTTGTCGTTGTTTGTAGCCATATTAGTTAGTTTTTACCGGTGTGTTCCCATCATTTGTTTTAACATCGTATATCCTTGTAAGGCTTGTTGGTGATTGGGGTTAAGTTGTATAGCCCGAGCCCATGCATCCAAAGCTTTTGAATAATTTTTTACTGTATAATATGCACCTCCAAGGTTATACCATATATCAGGGTTGTTCGAGTTAATTTGGCTTGCTTTTTCCATCACTTCAATTGCTTCGGCGTATTTATGTTCTTTCCCAAAGTTAAGGCCTTTGTTTAAATAGCCTACGGCGAGCAAATCGTGGTACCGTGGTATGTCGGGGTAGTGTGGGTAATACAACTCCACCATATCCCAGTTGGCTTTTGTTTTTTCTAAATCGTCAAGTTTAAAATACACCAATCCCCTGTTAATATAACTTGTTACGTAGCGCGGATGAATGGCAATCGCTTTGTCGAGATAGGTTATGGCTTTGTTTAACAGCTCTTGCTCGCGTGACTTATTTGCGGGCATATCGGCCATATCAATATAACGGGCGCCGGCATTGCCGTTTGCGAGCGCACTGTTCGGAACTGTTTCAACATCTTTTGTAAATAAAGTAATGTCGTTTTTCCAATCGGCATTACGCTCAATGGTTTTAAATCCCGATGCAAGGGTTATTATTACAAGCAACGTCGCTAAGGTTATGCGTTGTGTAGATGGGGCTGTACTTATTTTTTCAATTCCTTTTACCAATAAAAACGACAGTGCAATTACAAAACCTACCGAAGAATGATAAATTAATCGCTCGCCCATAGTAGCGCCGATATTGAGAACGATATTACACACTAAAAATAAATTGGCTAAATAAAAAGCAATGGCAAATGTAAGCACATGACGTTTTTTAAAAAGTTTTATGCCTGCGTAAATCATCCCCACATGTACCAGTATTGAAAGCCACACAAGCGGATGTGAAAAATTTTTATACGGAATAGAGTTATAAGAATAATCGGCCGAAAGTGGGTGTGGAAACAATAACAGTTTTAAGTAATTGAATGTGGTCGAAATTTCGGTTGCAATTTTTTGCGATTTGGTGGCGAACAGGTATGGGTTATTCAACACTTCGTTGTCGGGCACATCGGCTTTAATAACAACAATCGAAAACCGAATCATCAGATAAATCAAAATGATAAAAGTATAGGGCAAAAAAGTTTTAACACTTTTGCCAACCGAATAATTTTTGAATAGATAAAATGCAAGTGGAAGCAGCACAATTAACATTACTGCATACTCCTTTGAGAGCAAGGCAAGAAAGAAGCACACTAAAGCTTTAAGTAGGGTTGATGTTTTGCTATCCTCTTTGTATCTGAATGCGTAAATAAATGTGAGGCAGATGAAAAGAATCGACATGATTTCGTCGCGGCTTTTTACATTAGCCACCACTTCGGTATGTATTGGGTGAATGGTAAACAGCAGTGTTGCTATAAAAGCCATATCGGGCGAATGCGGAAAAACAATGTAGCGCAGAAAGTACAACAATACCACTGCCGACAAAATATACAGAAGAGCATTTACAACATGTCGCAGGTGCATACCGTAAGCTCCGCAATCGTAGTCGTTCCACAAGCCATCGTGGTTAATGTCTTCTTCCGGATCGGTTTTATTATTATTATTCCGATCCCAACATTTCGCCTTTTGTTTTCCATCAGGTGTAGTGCCTAAAAATTCCTGTTCGATGGCAAACGTAACAATTGACAATGGGCGATACCGTCCGCCCGAAAGCTGATCTTGAGCATTCATCGATCTGTAAAAACTGTCGTAGGCATCTTTGCTTAAAATTTTGGATATGCCTTTTAAGCCTTGTTGAACATATTCGTTTTTAATAATTACAATTCCATCGTCGAGAGCATAGTCGTTAAAAAACGAATTGAAATAAAAAATTAAACCAATTGCTGCAATAATTATTGCTTGCTTACGGAAGTCGGAAAAAGGAAATAAGGAAAAGGAGGGAAGAGCAGAAGTACTTTCATTTGCCTTCATTGGTACAGCAACTTTTTTCCCTGCCTGTTTGTTTTTTAGTTTACTCACGTTCACAAAAATACTTTTTTAAGATGGTATGCACAAAAAGTGATTGTTACTTACGAATTACAGGTTATATCGGTCTTACAAGGGGGATTATTCAACATCAATTACATAGGCTCGGCTTATCTTCTGTATCTTTACAAGAGCAAAAGCAAAATCTACTGGAACCAACTCCCACATATTTTTTTAAATGGTATCGTAATATCCCACTCTTAATTAGCGGGGTAGTTCTTTTTTTATTAAGCTACCTGCTTTATACTCCTTCTACAACCGATCGCAGCTCGGCACTAAAAAATTTTGAAGCAGCCTTGCATAAAAAAGAATTGCAAGTGGAACAGGAATTAATGCTGTTATCGGCACATGCTTCAAATAAAACCTATACGCAACTGTTTAGCGAAAAGCCGAAATACTATAATGAATTATACCGCGAATTTGGTTATGTATTATTGATTTACGAAAACGATACGCTTAAATTTTGGACAGACAATTCTCCCGCCGTAGAAAATCAGATGAAAACGGTTTGTCTCGACGATCTCGT
>JADLGT010000282.1 GCA_020849195.1 Bacteroidia bacterium | reverse complement strand
TCCTCCATAAACAACTTGAAATCCTGTGGCGGATGCTATTGCATTAATACTTTCAGTATATCCTGCCAGGTAAACATTTCCTGCATTGTCGCAGGCGGTGCTGCAGCCGTAATCGTCCTTTGTTCCCCCATAATAGGTAGCCCAGTAGGGATCAATGATTAGGGGTAGTTCGTGGTTGTAAGTTGTTAGTTCGAAGGAAACAATGGAGCCAATAGCCAATAGCGAAGAAGAATTAGCCATTAGCGAATAGCCATTAGGGGGAGAAGTTTTTCCCCTATTGGCTAATCGCTGATCGCTATTCGCTAATTTATATTTACACCCCACATCCACAATTTTTCCGTTTATGTTTTGGTAAACTTTGGGCAGGGTTTCTACTGTTTCACCCAATTGTATTTTAATTTTATTTGCTTAGGGTCGGCGCCGGGGTTTACAACTATGTCGTACTTCAAACCGCTTTGTTTACCGCCGTAATAAATTACATCTATTCCGTTGTAAATATTTTTTTGCACAACACGATTGTACGATTTTACATTGGTAATACCGTTGGGGCAATGGGCGTAGTAGTAATTGGTGTAGCCTTCTACTTCTTCTTCGGTTAATGTTTGAGGGTTGGGGTTGCTTCCTTCAAAGTCAACATCGGTGCGGTTTACTTTTATTAATGCTTTTTCTTCGAGTTTACGTTTTAGTTCTTCAACTTGTTGTTGCGAAAAATTTTGGTCAATTTTTTTTAGTTCCACTTCTGTATTTATTTCGTGCATTACTTCGCCCATATTGCTGGTAACGTAGCTTACGCCGGTTCTGCGCAGGTAAACATCTGCGCCGCCACCATCGCCTTTGTATAAAATTTCGGGATGCAAGTTGCCTTCTCTATCGGCTCTTTGCCCTTTGTTGGGAGTGAATAGCATGCCGGATCCCTTAAGGGAGTTCTTAGTTATTAGTTCCTGGTTCTTGGTTGTTGGGCTGCCAAAACCAATAGTGTTTTGTGCAAAAGCAGTAACACTTGCAGCAATTATTGTTGCAAGTGAAAAAAGGTAGAATTTTTTTCCCATGTTATATTTTTTATTAGTCGCTGTAGGTAAACATTTTATTGTTTTTTACGGTGCATTAATTTTTACGGTTGTTTTACAACCATTATTATCAGTAACAATTACGTTATATACACCCGGACATAAGGCATTTTTATACCGTTTATCGTAGCCATCGGGCCATGTGTAAGTGTAAGGGCTTGTTCCGCCAGTGGCGTTAAGCATTATCCATTCCTTGCAGCCGCAGTTGTTGCAGTTAGCGGTGCCTTTGGTGTATTGCCCCAGCAGTGCGGGCGGTGCAGTAATTGTTGTTGTTGAAACCGCCGTGCAGCCTTTGCTGTCAATAACTGTTACTGTATAATTTCCGGCGACGAGATTTGAACCGCTTGAAGTGGTAATGCCATTGCTCCAAACATAATTAAATGCAGGAGTACCACCTCCGGGTGTTGCAGTTATGCCTCCATCAGATTTTCCACTACATGTAATATTAGTTGACGTTGCCGTTACTGTTACCGCCGGGTTTACCGTTACCACCGCCGTTGAAGTTGCTGTTTTTCCGCCGCTATCGGTTACTTTAACTGTATAGGTTGTTGTAGTGGCTGGGCATGGGTTTATGTCTTTTGTTGTTGCACCGGTGTTCCATGAGTAGGTATATGTGCCGCTTCCTCCGCTTGCGCTTGATTTTACTGTGGCGCAAGTGCCGGAGCAAATTGAGCTTCCTGTGGCGGTAATAGTGGGACCTGAACAGTTTGTAACGGTAATATAATTTGCTACCACATTATAGCAGCCTGGCCCAACTGTTTTATGAGAAATTTTATAAATACCGGGACTTAAAAAAGTGTATGAAAAGTCTGTTGTACTTCCACTTATTGTAGTAGGATTAGGGACAACAGGTGAAATCTCCCATGTATATGAAATTCCTGAACCTGGCGGAGTTCCTGTGTGGATAAAGTTTACTAAATCACCAACACATGCTGTGAGAGGATAGGTAAATGTTGATGACACAGTACTTGTACTTGTTAGAGTCACAGTTTTAGTTTCTGTGCATCCTAAGGCATCTGTTAAAGTAACGGTATATGTGCCTGCCGAAAGATCTTTTAAAGTAAATACAGCTCCTCCTGATAGAGTTGTAATATAATCTGAAAGTCCGTTACTGGTAGTATAAAAGAAAGCAGGAACACCGCTTACTGTAAATTGCGCCCACCCGCTAGAATTACATGCAACATCTTTTTTATTCACACTTACTGATAGTACCGGAGGGAGCGAGAGGCTAACACTTTGGGTGAGAGAACAATTGTTTTGGTCGCGAACAGTTACGGTGTAGTTGCCGGGTGACACATTCGATATTGTCTGCATAGCTCCACCGTTGCTCCATGCATAAGTGTATGATGTGTTTCCGGAAGCAGTTATTGAAGCTGTGGCGGGAGGACATGACCATTTTGTGCTCGTCCCTAATAACAAGGGATTGGGCTGGGTAATGGTTACCGATGTTATCGCCTTACAAGAGCCATCTGTAATGGTTACAGAGTAAGTGCCTGCAGCTAACCCTGTAGCTTGCGAAGTTGTACTGCTTGTGATTGAATTTTGACCATTGCTATAACTGTACGTATATGCCCCCCCGCTCCCATTACTAATAGTTACCTGTACGACTCCGTTTGTATAACCATAGCATGTTACATTAGAATTTACGCTTGTAGTTGTTGTTATATTACAATTACAATTAGTTATGCTAATGACTTTAGCAATAGAGTCTTTGTTACATGCGCCATAAACAACTAATGAAACGGTGTAGGTCCCTGCAGTTGGATAGATGATATTATTAGGATTTTTTTGGGAAGAAGTAGAAGGATTAGCACCCGGGAAATACCACTTATATATTTGGCCATCCGGATCACAGGTTAGTGTTGAATTGGAGAAAGCCGTAAACTGTAAAGCAGAATTTCTGCACATACTTGCAGGAGAATTAAAATCAGTTGTAATGCTGTTAGCTGCCCCACAACTGTTCCCGCAAAATTTACCTAACACGATCTCTCCGAATCCTGAGCCCGCTCCTCCTGCGAATGTGGGCTGCCATGAACCGGCAGTTACCGGGAAGCTCCCATCCGTAGATCCTGATACATAAACAAAGTTTTGGTATGTATCAATACCTCCTCCGGAATCAAGTTCATCTTCTGTTGTTCCTCCAATAAATGTGCTGCACAACCTTTCCCCTGTTGATTTAAATTTGGTAACAAACCAGTCTTCCGATACAGGAGACCCTCCTCCGTAAACGGGCTGCAACGCACAGGTATTCATAGAAAAATTTCCATAGCCAAAGTCTTCAAAATCCCCCATGACATATAAATTCCCATTGCTGTCTGTAGCACAATTAAAGGCTATTTCATCAGCGCTTCCCCCATGAAATGTTGCCCACAAACGTTGCCCTGTACTAGTTAGTTTAACAATAAAAGCATCCCCCGAGGCCGATCCTCCACCATAAGTGCTTTGAAAAACGACATTCCCCGTCGCAGCTCCTATAGGAAAATTAGCAGAAAGTGTACTGCCCACTATAAAAACGTTACCGAATGGGTCGGTTGTAATTCCATTTGAAAATTCATAGCTACTCCCTCCATAGAAAGTACTCCATAAGCGCCCGCCTGCAGGTGAAAGCTTAATTATAAAAGCATCTGATGCTATACCGCCGGCCAAAGTGGTGTATAGAACGCTATTTCCGGCTGTCGATCCTATGGGAAAATTGAGAGAATTGGTTTGCCCTGTAACAAATAGGCTTCCCGATAGATCAATACATATTGAAGTTCCAAATTCATCTTTTACCCCACCATAATAAGTACTCCATAAAATTGTTCCAATAGGAGACATTTTAGCTATAAAAGCATCATAAGAGCCTCCGGAAAAACTACTCTGAAATACAACATTGCCGGCAGCTGCAGTTATCGGAAAATCAGACGACCCAGTGTTGCCAGTAAATAAAATATTGCCAGAGGCATCGGTAGCTATATCGGCGCCTACATCATCAATTGTTCCACCATAGTATGTGCCAAACAGCCGCAGCCCCGAAGGCGAAAATTTTAATACAAATGCATCGGCCCCGCCTTGTTGTCCTCCTTGTATGGGAGCATTAAAAGTTGATTGAAAAACAGTATAACCGGCTGATGCCCCTACAGGAAAATTAGAAGACATTGTCCGCCCGGTTACTACAACGTTTCCAGCTCCATCAACATCAATTCCTTCCCCCAAATCTCCCCCCATTCCCATTTCCGGGCTAGACCCTCCGTAATAAGTAGCCCAAAGTCTGGTACCAGCCGGAGAAAACTTTGCTACAATAACGTCTTCTGCACCCGAGTAAACAGATTGAAATACATTGTTACCAATCGCTGCTCCACTTGGAAAGTTTGCAGAATATGTAGTGCCGGTAATCAACGCATTCCCTGAAGCATCTACAGAAATGTCACCGGACATTTCCCGGGCATTCCCTCCACAATATGTGGCCCATACCCATGGATCGATCACCAAAGGGAATTCCTGATTCCATGCTTGAAGATAAAAACTTACTGTTGCTTCATTGTGTGTCTCAATAGGGTAGTTTACTTTGTATTTAGCTTTTATATCTACGATCTCTCCATTTATTAGTTGATAAACTTTGGGCAGGGTTTCGTAAAATTCATTTACACTGGTTTTTATTTCTAAACGACCATCCTCGTTAAGTTGAATGTTTTCTGCACCTTTCCATTGTAATTTTATTTGATTGGGGTCGGCGCCGGGGTTTACAACGATGTCGTACTTCAAACCGCTTTGTTTGCCACCGTGATATATTACATCAATACCATTATAAATATTTCTTTGCACTACACGGTTATACGATTTTACATTGGTAATCCCACTGGGGCAATGGGCGTAGTAGTAATTGGTATAGCCTTCTACTTCTTCTTCATTTAGTGTTTGTGGGTTGGGGTTGCTTCCTTCAAAATCAACATCGGTGCGTTGTATTTTTATTATTGCCTTTTCTTCGAGTTGGCGTTTTAGTTCTTCAACTTGTGCTTGCGAAAAGTTTGGGTCAAATTTTCTCAGTTCAACTTCTTTGTCTATTTCGTGCATTACTTCGCTCCTATTGCTGGTAACGTAGCTCACGCCTGTTTTGCGTAAATAAACATCGGCTCCACCGCCGTCGCCTTTGTATAAAATTTCGGGATGCAAGTTTCCTTTTGTGTCGGCTATTTGACCTTTGTTTTGTGTGAACATCATGCCACTGCCTTTAAGCATATTTTGTGCATCGGAAGTGCCAATAGCTTTAGGCGAACTATTATTTTGTGCAAAAGCAGTAACACTTGCAGCAATTATTATCGCAAGTGAAAAAATACAGATTTGTTTTTTCATCTGTATATATTTTTTCATCTGTATATATTTTTTAAGTTTCTGATTGTCAGATGGAATACGCCATATTCATTTTCGGTTGGTATGCCGCAGG
>JADLGT010000281.1 GCA_020849195.1 Bacteroidia bacterium | reverse complement strand
TAATAAGTCGTTTTGCAGTAAACGTAATTTGTGCTGTATTGTAGTCAATAATATAATCGTTTTGCATACCACGCTGCAATAATTGCCCGTCAATATAAACCCGTTCGGAACCCGACAGAACGATGATGAACTGTTCATTATCGGCACCGGTTAAAAAATAGGGTCCTTGATTTTTTTCTACTCCCTGAATTACATTACGCGAAAATTTTCCGCGCGACACGGCGGCGCTGCCGGTAACAGTCATTATTCCTCTGCGCATTGAATCGCTTTGACCGGGATTAGTTTCAAATGATGTGGTGAAATTGGCTCCTTGCGCTTTTTTATAAAAACGCATGAAATACCCTCCTCGATTAGCCGTTTGATAATCGCCAACTATTAATTTCGATTTTTTATCGTTGAGTTGTATAAATACTTTATCAAAATCCTGTAACTGTTGCGTATTGCCTTCCGGCTGAATGGGTATATTATTGTCAGTTGCCGCCAATAAAATATCTACATTGTCGGTAAGCTTGCCCGACACTTGTAAATTAAGGTTTGAGTTAACCACCACATCCTGATTATTACCAAAATTTATTCCGCGCGCTATACTTCCGTTTTTGGTAAGACCTTCCGTTCTGAAAATATCTCCCGGAGGTTTATTAATTACATATTGAAAGGGATTAACAGCTCCGTTTTGTGCCGGCTGTAAACGCTTAATGTCTTTATGTTGTGCAGTTTGTGTAAACGAAAATGGAAAAACACGGTAAGTAAATTTTAATGTATCGTGTTTGATAGCTAAGGTGTTCAGCTTTTTTCTGTTAAGGTAAACTATGCTTTTGGGATAATCTATTTTATACCAAGAGGTATCGAAAATTTCGTGATGCATTCCGGTAATACTAAGGCTGTGCGGAATAAGGCTGAGCGTATCGAGCAGAATAGTATCCGAAAATATAAAAACTATTTTTTGCCTTTTATTAGTTAGATTTTGTGCTAATCCAACATTAATGAAAAAAAGAAATAGGGGTAAAAGGAGAAAAGGTTGGAAGACAATATATTTTTCTTTTTTTGTCACCGGAGAGAAGCCTACAGGCACATTTTGTATAGTTATCAAATCTACAAATTATACCTGTGGGCATAAAACGTGTAACCTCTTTATTTAACGCAAAAAACAGGATTTTAGTATTTGTTCAATTGAAGTAATGGCTGCGCCAAACAGCAGAGCTGAAATTTTTATGAAATGCAAAGAAGATATAAGCCAAAGCAGCACTTTGTACAAGCACACACCACATCAATACAAAAAAGCGATAGATAACTAAATCTTCAGCCGGAACATTCCTTCCAAGCATAAATGATGAAGGAAACAGCCAGGCAACAAGACATGAAACTACAAGAATAACAATAACAAGCGCTTCGAGATTTCGCAAAGGAAACGACCATAGACGGCGATACCATGCCAAGTCGTTGCCCCATTTATGAATGAGGTAGTAGTTGTTGTTGCCAAGGTGGGCAAAAAGCAATGGGTCTTTGTTTCTATCTTGTAGTTTAAAGGCATCGGCAGGCGCAACCAAATAAAAATCATTTAACTCACAGCCGGCATTTCGTTCGACCTCTTTTATTTTTATAAGTGCCTCGTAGGGAAACTCATTTTTATAATATCCGCTCTTTAGAAAACGCAGGCGGTATTTTGTGCATATATTTTTAATGTCGGCTATTGACACAATTTTTGACCGACTAAGGTTTTTATAATTAACAGGAATCGGATTAGTTGTTGGTTTAGTTAAGCGAAGGTTTTCGGATATCATTTGTTCATTTCGGGCTTCGGCTTCAAGTAAATTATTTACCTCTCGAATAAAAAATTCTTTTTTATTAACCCGGCTACTTAGGCGAAGCAACTCTTCTTCAATATTTATAGGTGAAAAAACCATACAATAAAGCTACGAAAATATAGAGATAGTTAAGCTGATATTTTGTAAATTCAATTGCAAAATTTCGGTTTAAAATGGTTACTGAGGAAGATGTGATTTATTTGTATATTTAATATGGATTAGATTTTAATTTTATCATAGTTTACCCATTCAAAACTCATACACATGTTCGGAAAACACAACCTTGTAACACTGCTGCTGCTTACTAGTCTTTGTTCATTTGCCAAAACATGGACAATTAAAAATTCAGGGGCCGTTTTTTCTCCTTCAACGCTTACCATTACTCAAGGCGACACGGTTATATTTTCGCTTACTTCCTCCCATAATTCCGATGAAGTAAGCCAAAGCACATGGAACTCAAACGGAAATACGCAGCTTTCCGGCGGATGGTCATTACCTTTCGGCGGTGGAACGCTTTTGACTACACAACTTACCATTGGAACACATTATTATGTATGCACTCCGCACGCATTTTTCGGCATGAAAGGTACTATTACAGTTCAGGGTGCTACGGGCATTAACGAAAATCAACTTACATCCGGTACTACCCTATTTCCTAATCCGGCTACCGATAATTTTTCAATTAAAACTTCCTGCAAGAGCCTTATAACATATAACATTACTGATATTTTTGGCAAGCAAATTTTATCCGGGAATTTAACTAGCGATCTGACAACCATTGATATCAGCCAATTTAGTTTCGGCTTTTACTTCATTACTCTACAAACCAACGATTACAAACAAGTATTCCGATTGGTGAAAAGCAACTGACGAACTTTAGACTTACAGTATTTGATAAAAGATTTAGGTCAACCTCGTATTTTGTGCGCTTGATACGGATTAAATCCGAGAACAAAATTTGAGATCGAATTAATCTGTATCGAGTATTGGTATTTTTAGTATAAAAACGGAAAGTCTGTTTCGTTGACTAATATTATTCGTTTTACAGTACACCCTCCATTCTTGTTAGAAGGTCTAAATTCTTTAAAAAATAATTGTTTTTTATTACAAATAAATGTTACTTTAGCACCCGTTAATAAATCAAACAAACGTCTAAACCAAACGTAATTATGAAAATTTCTACGCGTTATTGCATTGTACTGTTAAGTACTGTTGCCATTTCATTAAGCACATTTGCTCAAAAAAACTTTCTGAAGGATGCAGACAAGTCGTTTCTGCACCGCGAATATTTTACAGCCATAGAACTCTATAAAAAGGCCTATGCAAATGAAAGTAAAAAGGAAAATAAGGCAAAAATTATATTTCAAACCGCAGAATGTTATCGTTTAATTAACGATACAAAGAATGCGGAGCAGTGGTATGAAAAAGCAATAAAGGCTAAATACCCAGACCCAAAGGCTATACTATACTTAGCCGACTCTAAAAAAATACTTGGAAAATACGATGAAGCACTTGTGCAATATAATGAATACAAAAAACAAGTTCCATCTGATACACGTGGCGAAGACGGCGCTAAATCGTGCGAACTTGCTCAAAAATGGAAAGATATTCCAACACGATATAAAGTTGAAAACGTTGCTCAAATAAACACCAAACAACTCGATTTCAGCCCTTCGTATATCGATAAAAAATACACTACACTTTATTTTACCTCAACTCGCGAAGGTGCCACAGGCGGTAAAATGGACAATGGTTTAGGACAAAACTTTAGCGATCTTTTTGAAACAAAACTTGATAAAAATGGAAAGTGGAGTACTCCCACTCCTGTAAGCGGTCCTGTAAATGCTGATGGAAATGATGGATCGAATGTGGTTAATAAAAAAGGGAACATGATGATATTTACCCGTTGTAATGCACAAAAAGGGAAAATCCTACCATGTGGTCTATACTTAACAACCAAAAAAGGTCAAACATGGGAAGAGCCCACTAAACTTCCTTTTGTTACCGATAGCTCTTCATTTGGTCACCCTGCTTTAAACGCCGAAGAAGATGTTCTCATTTTTAGCTCGGATATGCCGGGTGGATTTGGCGAAAAGGATCTTTGGATAAGCATACTCAATAAAAGTACAAAAGAATGGGGTGCGCCTGTAAATATGGGACCCGGCATTAACACGCCCGGGTTCGAAGGCTATCCGTTTTTAAGAGATGATGGAACTTTATATTTTGCTTCAAACGGTCATTTGGGTATGGGGGGATTGGATATTCTTAAAGCCAAACAAACCGGCAAAGACAAATGGGCTGAAGTAACCAATTTACAATATCCACTTAACTCTAATGCAGATGATTTTGCCATAATATTCGAAGGTAAAAAAGATAGGGGCTATTTCTCTTCTAACCGTGAGGGCGGAAAAGGAATGGACGACATTTGGCAGTTTTCTTTGCCTCCTTTGCTCTTTACAATTGAAGGGGTGGTTACCGACTGTAAGTTTAAAGAAATTATTGAGGGAATAACTGTTAAGTTGGTTGGCTCTGACGGAAGCACTGCAGAAACTAAAACCGATAAAAACGGGTACTATAAATTTGCTGAAAATGCTGAAAAACGTTACGTAAACGAAAACACATCGTATGTAATAACTACATCAGTAGGAAACGATATTAAAACCAAAGAAGCGCCCCGTGGTTTTGTAAATAGCAGTGTTAAAGCAAAAGAAACTACAGTAGGAGTTAATGAATCAAAAATATTTAAACACGATTTCTGCTTAATACCAATTGAAAAAGAAATTCGCTTCCCTGATGTACTTTACGATTTGAACAGTGCTGAGCTTCGTCCGGAGTCAAAAGACTCGTTGAATTTCTTGTATGAAACACTTATTGATAACCCAACCTTTGTTATTGAGTTGAGTTCTCACACCGACTATCGCGGAAGTGATCCGGCCAACCAGAAACTTTCTGAAGCCCGCGCAAAATCATGTGTTGACTATCTTATATCAAAAGGAATACCGGCTGCACGTATGGTTCCAAAGGGTTACGGCGAAAAACGCCCCGTGGAAGTAGATGCTGACGGTGATGGAAAAGTTGATTATATATTGACTCAGCCTTATATTGATAAAACTGCCAAAGGTAAATCGGTGGAGGAGTATGAAGCATTGATGCAGAAAAACAGACGTACCGTATTCTCAGTTTTGCGTAAAGATTATGTTGATCCAAATGCAACAAAAGTGGCTCCTAAAACAGAGGAACAACCTAAAAAAGAAGCAGAAGAGTAAAAGATTTGACTTCATTAAAAAAAACACCCATCATACCGATGGGTGTTTTTTTTATATACTCTTAATGAATACTCAAAGAGTAAAATACTTTATAGCAAATTGAAAAACCTCTGCTTCCGCTTAGAATTAATGGCTAACGGATATACATTTCATCTGTATATATTTTTCAAGTTTCTGATTGTCAGATGCCTGCCTGTCGGCAGACAGGGAACACCCCTGATATTCATTTGTGTTTGTTCGGAAAAATAGTTACTCGCCCGCACTTACTTT
>JADLGT010000280.1 GCA_020849195.1 Bacteroidia bacterium | reverse complement strand
TTACATTAACTCAATAATTGGCTGCATGAATTACTGGCTTGTAAAATCTGAACCATCGGTTTACTCGTGGGAAAAATTTTTAAAAGAAAAAAAGGCGGTGTGGGATGGAGTGCGAAATTTTGCCGCACGCAAAAACCTGCGCTCAATGAAAAAAAGCGATCCTGTACTTTTTTATCATAGCAACGAAGGTCTTGCCGTTGTAGGTATTGCTCGTGTTGCAAAAGAAGCGTATCAGGACCCAACAACAAAAGAGGACTGGAGCGCGGTTGATATTGTGCCATATAAAACATTGAACCGCCCTGTTACCCTTGCCGAAATAAAATCCGACAAGCAGTTAAAAAATATTTACCTCGTACGACAGGGACGACTTTCAGTGATGCCGCTCGAAAAAGATGAGTTTAATAGAATTGTTGAGTTGAGTGAAAAAAAATAATTTTTTTCCCGAATTTTACCTAATATGCTTCCCGTGGGAGCGTAAATTAAACTGTGCTATTTAGGTTTTCCAACTCTCCCATCCGTTCATTTAACCATACCAGACTCACTATGTTTTGATTGGATTTGATTCGTTTCTCTATCGCTACTATCCGTTCTTTAAATTTTTGGGAGACAGGTGGATTTATTTTCAAATCAAATAATTTCTTCGTAAAACGAATTAGGTTAAGGTAGCTTTTACGCTGATAAATTGATATTCCTTTGTTACGATATAAATAAATATTAAATGCATCTATTAAAGAATAGAAAGGCTCTGTTTGTTCGGTTTCGTAATACATTTTCAATAGCATCAGCTTAGCGCCTAAATGATAAAATACATCAGTAAATACTACATTTTGTAACAGCCGGATTGCTCCTTTGTAGTCCCGCACATGGTAATAATAAGAAGCCAAGTTATAGACAAAATAGTAATGACATTCCTTAAGCTCCAATCACGACACAGTCAGATTAACATTTCAGCTATTGATCTCCAGTTTTGTACACTTATTTTATCAGAACTTCGGAATTCCTGTTTTCCATCATAAAGCAAAAGCCCTCCTGTATTTTCACTAAATCCATTCCATTGACGTATCGACTTCAGGTGATTGTCGTTAAATGTTTGCGCTGATTTTATTTCGACAGGAATTAGTTTCTTTCCATTATCAATAAGTAAATCCACTTCTACACCTTTATTGTCGCGCCAAAAGTAAAGATTTGAGGAAGTTCCGGTATTCAATTTTTGCTTCAGCAATTCTATCACCACGAAATTTTCAAATAATGCAGCTCTGAAATGTGATACTTCCAGTTCATTAATTAACCTGATACCAAGTAGTGAGCAGGCCAAACCGGTATCAACGAAATAAAGTTTAGGTGTTTTAACAACACGTTTATTAAAATGCCGGTGATGCGGTGCCAATAAATGGATAATATAACTGCTTTGTAATATACTTAACCACGAGTTTACTGTTTTAACATCTATCCCGCATTCGTTACTTAAGGCAGTAACTGAAAGTTGTTGTCCGATACGGCCCGCGCAAAGCTGCAAAAAACGGGTAAACAGAAGAGTGTTCTCAATATTGCGCAATTGCTTGACATCGCGTTCTACATACGTTCTTATATAGGCAGGGTACCAGATTCCGGGTTTTAATTTTTTATGATACAGTTCGGGGTAGCAACCATTAAATATCAATTCATTTGTGCTGCGTTCGCGCTTCCCGAATTTTTGTATTTCAGTTATACTTAATGGAAGCAGGTCAATATAGCCAATGCGACCGGCAAGTGATTGCGTGATGGATTGCTGAAGCAAAAAATTATTACTACCCGTCAGAATAAATAGTCCGGTCTTCTTTGTTTCGTCAAGTACCTGTTGCAAATAACTGAACAACACGGGCACTCTTTGAGCTTCGTCAATGATGGCACCATGGCGAAAGCGGTCGAGGAATCCCCTGGGATCATTTTCAGCCTGTAGTCCTTCATCCGGGTTTTCAAGGGATACATAAGGTTTGCCGGGGAAAGCAGCACGAACCAATGTTGTTTTTCCGCTCTGCCTCGGGCCAACAACAGCAATAGCTCTGAACTGACGGGAATATCTTTTGAGCACTTTTTCCGCTATGCGTGGTACCATATTAAATTCAATGTGGTACAAATATAGTAATTAACTACCATATTTGTACCATATTGTTACAAAAAAATACGTTTTTTGTAGCTTACAGCGCAGTCTCGTTAACATTTATACTGCAACCATTCTTGTCTTTTATATTTACAATGTACGATCCCGGACAAAGATTGTTTTTATACCAATATTGATTGGAAAAAATATAAATCAAATTGGTATAATGCAGGAGAGCTTTCATCAATCTAATTGAAAACTAATTTCAATTATCAGTCGCATATTTTTTTTTCTTCGTTCCGCTATACATTTCATACCTTAAAAATCTGCACTCCAGTGCGCCGTTATAAAGCGTTATTTTACGCGTAGCATGTAAGCCCACCTGATGTATGGCTTCCCTGTTCGAGCTGATGTCCCATGCGGTGTAACCGGAGTAGTTCTTTTTTAATGTGCTGCCAATATTTTTGTAAAGCGTATTAATATCCGACTGGTTAAGCCGTTCGCCGTAAGGCGGATTTAATAGTAGCACGCCATTTGTTTGCGGAGGACTTAAATTTTCAAAGGCAACACATGAAATTTTTATTACATCTTCCATTTTTGCATTAATTACATTTTGTTGCGCCTTACGCACTATGTCTTCCGAAATATCTGAACCCATAATGGTAAACGATTTATTATTGACTTTTTTTAATGCGCTTTCGGTAATTGTATTAAACAAAT
>JADLGT010000279.1 GCA_020849195.1 Bacteroidia bacterium | reverse complement strand
CTTAACGTTTTGAAATATTTTTTAAATTTTTGATTGTTAATTATTTTCATAAATTCTTTGTAATTATAATCAATCTCCTGGCGAATGGCATTCAATTGAGGTACCTCAGGCATCCATACTCCACCGGCTAAAAATGCCAAATCCTTCTCTATATGTATATAATAACCGGGCAGATGAGTTTTTTTTCCGCCCGGCTTTATACTTGCGCCAAAATTGGTTTTGTACGGCGATTTATTTTTTGAGAAACGTATGTCGCGGTTAATTCGAAATAGACAAGATTTTCCCTCCAAGCCGGTCAAAGCTGTGTCAAACTTTACTAATTGAGGGATAAGTGCATCAACAAATTCTTGAAAATTTTTTTTAGCCACTTCATAACTATTCCGGTTTTTATCAAACCAAATTTTGTTATTGTTCTTTTTTAATCCGGCTAAAAAGACCAGCGTCTGCTTTTGCAACATATACCGATGGAACTTGATTTTAAGAATTTCGATGTTCGGCATATACGGTCCTAAGCCAATTTAGCGGATGAAAAATCCTTAAATTGACTTAGAACCGGTATACATCATTATTTCTTATTAATAATGACTTCTTTCTTTACAGTATCCATCTTCGTCATCCCTGCATCATCATCGTCTTCTTCATCCCACTCTTCATGCTCACACGATGTTTTGCCTTGTTTAGCACAGCAGCCTTCTTCTTCGTGCATTTCGCAGCAGTTGCTCTTGTCCATTTCACAGCCTTGCATAGAACTTCCGCCCTTATGGCAGCTTGGCATCATTTTATCACAGCCCCCACTCATGCAGTGTTGTCCGTGCATCATGCCCATACCACGTTCCATCCCACAACCCTCCATTCTCATTTTATTGTAACAGGACATACGGCATCCTGCTCCAATGGAACACAACATCAGACCTAGTACAAACACAATAATGGCAATGCCAGCATAGCGGTACCATTTGCTGAGCTGATTCTTATTAATGTATATCAATAAAAAAATTGCTGCTATTAAAACCAAAGTTTCAAAAGCAAGCGCGGCGTTAAATTTTACTAACATGGTTCAGTTTTTTTAGGTTTATGACGCCTAAATTACATAAGGAAAATGAATAAAGGAAATAAGAAATTTTTAAGATAAATTCGCAAAACTACGGTATTTTGTACATTTGCAGCCCTTATGATATCGGTAAGCAATTTAAGCGTAGGATTTAGCGGCTCGTATCTCTTTGAAGATATTTCATTTCTTATCAATAAACAAGATAGGATTGGACTCGCCGGTAAAAACGGCGCAGGCAAATCAACACTTTTAAAAATTTTGGCCGGCTTCCAAAATCCATCCAAAGGAGAAGTATCGAAACCGAACGACTGCACTGTTGGCTATCTGCCTCAAGACATGGTGCATAACTTGGGCAAGACAGTGTTCGACGAAACAGCAACAGCTTTTAACGAAGTAAAAAAGCTCGAAGCATCTATTTCCAACATAACTCATCAGCTCGAAACACGCACCGACTATGAATCGGATGATTACATGAATTTAATTACTCAACTAAATGAAGCGCATGAGCGATTAGATATTATTGGCGCAGGATCGATTAATGAAAAAATTGAATTGACTTTATTAGGTCTTGGTTTTGAACGTAAAGATTTTACCCGTCTCACAGATGAGTTTAGCGGCGGTTGGCGGATGCGAATTGAACTTGCAAAAATATTATTACAAAAGCCGAACGTGGTTCTGCTCGACGAACCTACAAACCACCTCGACATCGAATCAATATTATGGCTTGAAGAATTTTTAAAAAATTATTATGGGGCTGTGGTTATGGTTTCGCACGACAAACGTTTTCTCGACAATCTTACTACTCGCACCATTGAAATATCAATGGGCCAAATTTTCGACTACCGTTCCAACTATTCCAAATATCTTGTACTTCGCAAAGAGCGTAAAGAACAACAAGAGGCTGCAGCAAAAAATCAACAAAAATATATTGATAAGACCCAACAGTTGATAGACAAGTACAGGGCAAAAGCAAACAAAGCTTCATTCGCACAATCGTTAATAAAGAAACTTGACAAGATCGAAATTGTTGAAGTTGACAGTCGGATAACACCAGCATACATTTTCGTTTTCCGCCGGCTGCACGATCAGGTAAAGTAGTAGTGGAAGCCGCAGGTGTAAAAAAACAATACAGCGACAAAACCATTTTCAGCAATGTTGAATTTATGATTGAAAGAGGAGAAAAAATTGCATTTGTTGGCCGTAATGGCGAGGGCAAATCAACTATGTTGAAATTAATTGTAGGCGACCAAGCTGCTACCGAAGGAAATTTAACAATAGGACACAATGTAAACATAGGTTATTACGCACAAAATCAAACCGAAACACTTGATGTTGATGCCACTGTTTTTGAAACAATTGACGAAGTTGCTGTTGGCGAAATTCGAAAAAATGTTCGCAATTTATTGGGCTCATTTTTATTTGGAGGGGATGATATTGACAAAAAAGTAAAAGTATTATCGGGCGGAGAAAAATCGCGCTTAGCCATGTGTATATTGTTACTTGAGCCATATAACTTGCTGGTGTTGGACGAGCCTACCAATCACCTCGATATCCGTTCGAAAGAAGTTTTAAAAAACGCATTAATGAATTACGATGGCAGCTTGGTAATTGTATCTCACGATCGTGATTTTTTACAGGGGCTTACAAGTAAAATTTATGAATTTAAAAACGGAAATGTAAAACAACACATTGGCGATATTAATGAATACCTTGAAAGAAGAAAAATTGATCAATTAGCAGATTTAGATCTCAAATCAGATATAAAAATTCAAAAAACAAAAGCAGAGACATCAGATAATAAGCAAAAGACCGAAGCTAAAAGTAACAATGACGTAAATAAAACATCTTCTCAGAAGGAAAATCAAAATAAAAATTTAAAAAGTCAACTTGCTAAAACCGAAAAAGAAATTGAACGATTGGAAAATGAACTGAAAATTTTTGACGAAAAACTTGCCGACCCTAATCAATACCAAAGTGTGGTAAATGACAAATCGGCCTTTGCGCAATACGAAGAGATGAAAAAGAAATTGGAAAATGAAATGGCTAAGTGGGAAAACCTTCAGAAACAATTGCAGTAACTATACCGAAGGAACTTGATTTTAAGGATTTCGATGTTCGGCATATACGGTTCTAAGCCAATTTGGCGGATGAAAAATCCTTAAATTGACTAAGAACCGGTATACTTCTTACACCTGAAACAATCGCGGGTGTGATCATCCACAATGCCTACCGCTTGCATAAATGCATAACAAATTGTTGAGCCCCTAAACTTAAAGCCTCTCTTACCCATATCATTACTCATAGCATCCGATAGAGAAGTTTTAGCATGATACTCGCTACGGTCTTTGGGCCGGTTAACAATAGATTTTCCGCCGGTAAACGACCACACATATTTATTGAACGATCCAAACTCTTTTTGTATTTCGAGGTAGCGCTTTGCATTATTTATTGCTGCATCAATCTTTAAACGATTTCGGATAATACCCGCATCCTGTAGCAACTGTTCTACTTTTCGTTTATCGAATTTGGCTATTTTTTTTGCATCAAAATTTGCAAAAGCCTTACGAAAGTTTTCGCGTTTCTTCAAAACGGTTAACCAACTTAAGCCGGCCTGAAAACTTTCGAGTACCAAAAATTCAAAGAGTAGTTTATCGTCGTGTACCGGCCTTCCCCACTCACTATCGTGGTACTTAATATAAACCGGATCGTTAGTTACCCAAAAGCAACGTTGTTTAATTTTATCCATAAAAAATAGTAGATTCAAGAAGGTTAAAAGTAGAAAATATCTACCTGCAAATTCAAATTTTAACTTGTATTTTAAAAAAAATATGTAGTTTAGTACACAAGATGTTTGGGAATAGTATAATTAAATATTTGCAACGAAGCATTGTTGTAATTCTGTTTAACCTTGTATTTTTTACAAGTCAAGCTCAGCAAATACGTACAGTAGCGCCTTACAATGCCGGAATTGGATTGCGTGGAGGTTTTTTATATGGTATTTCATACAAACAATTTTTGGCAGCCCGCCCCGCAGTCGAAATTATTGCCGGCACACGTTGGAGAGGCTATTCACTAACCGCTCTTTTCGAATACCAAAAGGCATTTCGATCGGCTAAGAACCTCGATTGGTTTGCGGGCTTTGGAGTACATGGAGGTACGTATGAAGAGCGTTATTTTCTTGAAAGCTCGGGTGGGTCATCAAAGTCAACTAAATCTATTTACGCAATAGGTGTTGATGCCATAGTAGGAATTGAATTTAGCGTAATAAAAATTCCATTGTCATTTGGGATAGACTTTAAGCCATTTATGGATTTAGTAAACAGCAATCAAAATTATTTGGATGCCGCTTTAACCATTAGATACGTATTCAGATAATTTTCATACATTTGCGTCAGGAAAATGAAACCATCATTATTTATACATCACCATCATCAACTTACCCTTGGGTAGGCTGCGATGATTTTGTGTAAATTGTATCACATAAATTAAGGCTTACCAGACGGTGAGCCTTTTTTATTTTTCAACTTTATATCTTATTAAAATGAACAACGAAAAAAAAATACGAATTGCCATTCAAAAATCAGGACGTCTGTATGATGACTCCGTTAAGATTTTAAAAGAATGTGGTATTGAAATAAATAATGGAATAAATAAATTAAAAGCTGAATCAAACAACTTTCCAATGGAAGTGTTTTTTTTGCGCGACGACGATATTCCTCAATACGTGGAAGACGGTGTAGCTGATATTGGAATTGTAGGCGAAAATGTTGTTAGAGAAAAAAATAAAACTGTAAAAATT
>JADLGT010000278.1 GCA_020849195.1 Bacteroidia bacterium | reverse complement strand
TTTCACATTAAAGGTAAAGCCCTGAATACAATGAACCTTCAGTTTAAAAAGGCTGAAAGTAGCGACACCTCTGCTATTTCGCTGTTGGCCCAATCAATCTGGAAAAAATATTATCCTTCAATTATCAGCTTAAATCAAATTAACTATATGCTTGATAAGATGTACACGCCCGAAGCTATTCAACACCAAATAAAGGAAGGGCAAGAGTTTACACTTGTTTATGCAAATAAAAAATTATGCGGATACTTGGCGATGAGTGTAAAAAATAAAAAAAAATTTTTTTTGAATAAATTTTATGTAGATGCTGATTTGCATGGTAAAGGAATTGGCAAGCATTTATTTGACTACGTTATTACACAATTAAAAAATCCAACCAGCATTGAACTCACCGTTAACCGTAAAAATATTAAAGCCATTAATTTTTATTTTAAACTAGGCTTTACAATTAATCGTGTTGCCGATTTCGATATTGGCAATGGTTTTTTTATGAATGATTTTGTAATGCTGAAGAAATTTTAGGGATTACCGCTAAATTGATCTTCATTATTAAAACATGCTCGCACATTTGCATCAACATATAAACAGCTTCATTGCTTTGTCAGATAATACCGATGTGATATCTGTATTGGTCCAATTGCATTGGACACAAACAGCTATCCGACCGGCATTATGCCAATATTAATTGGAAAAAATATAAATCAAATTGGTATAACAGCCAATTGGCAAACCGGTTAATTTATTAACCTTTATCCGTTATTATTTTTTTACGCTATAATTTGTTTGTAGCTATAAACCTCACTATAATTGCACAAATTATTTAACAATGGTAGCCCATGTAACAAATGGCATAAAGGTTAGTGTAAGTGTTAACTATTCCAACTCAGGTTCTAATCCCGGATTGAACTTTTTTTTGTTTTCGTACAAGATTAAAATAGAAAACAGCAGCGACCTGCCCGTTCAATTACTACGCCGTCATTGGTATATTTTCGATTCGCTTGCAGAAAAGCGTGAAGTGGAAGGTGTAGGAGTTATTGGTCAACAGCCGCTTATTCTTCCCGGTCATTCGTTCGAATATCAATCGTCATGCGACCTAACATCCGAAATGGGTAATATGTATGGCACTTATACTATGCAAAACAGTATCAGCCATAAACTGTTCGAAATAGAAATTCCGCGTTTTGAACTCATTGCTCCGTGCCGATTAAATTAGTTTTGCAGCTCTAATCATTTCTCTTTTTCCCGGAGGGCCGGCTAAACTTTCAACTTTAAATCCCACCGATTTTAAATTACGTTTCACCTCGCCTTTGGCACAATAAGTAACAAGTATGCCTCCGGGCTTTAACAAATTGTATATTTTTTGAAAAATTTCTTTTGTCCATAATTCAGGCTGAACGCGCGGAGCAAACGCATCAAAAAATACTATATAAACAGTTGTTGTGCTTTCGAGTTGTTGTAATGTTTTTTGTTGTTTTAAAAAAGTGAAGCGGTCGGATAAATATATGGGCGTATCAAATTTTTCAGTATGAATGGAATGGAAAATATTTTTACGATTTTCAGCATTTAAAAATTCGGGATAGTTTAACAAGCTCCACACAATTTCTTGTAAGGGAAACGGCTCAATGGCGAAATAATTAATCTGAAGGCGAGTTAATTCGAGCAGTTTTAAATAAGTTAAAAATACATTTAGACCCGTTCCCATACCTATTTCAAAAACTGTTAAAGAGTTCGTACTCGTGTTTGCTAAATAATATTCAAGTCCGTTTTGTATAAATACGTGCTTCGACTCGGTTATTGCCCCATGATAAGAGTGGTAATGCTCGTTTTTATCGGGCAAATACAAAGTGTGAGAACCATCTTCGGTTTTTATAAGATCGGTAATCAAGGAAGTGAAGATTGTGCCCCCTGCTTATTATTTTGAATAAGCCATTTAGCCGATTGAAAAACTGCTTTTGTAAAAATTTTCATGCTGTCGGCTTCTGATTTGTATTTATCGGCTAACGATATACTTTTTTTGGTTTTATACGCATATAAATATTCGTGATTACTATTCAGTAATTTAAACCAGAAAAGCGAATCGCTTACGCAGCCTAACTTATCGCTGCTGCTGAAACATACATAGGGTCGCTTATCGCGCAATAGGTCAATGCCAAATGTGTTATTAATATAGCTCATGTTAAGAAGTCCCATCACGGTGGGGAATACATCAACTTGCCCTCCGGTGCGTTCAATTAGAGTGTCTTTCTTTATAATTGCAGGAGCGTGTATTATTAAAGGGACTCTAAAAAAAGACAGGGACATTTCATAGTAATTTCTAAAAGAAGAACCATGATCGGCAATAAAAATAAAGATTGTATTATTAAACCACGATTGTTTGGCTGCGAGGTGTAAAAATTTTCCAATAGACCAGTCAGCATATTCAACAACATTTTTTTCGATTGAATTACTGTGCGGAGTAAAACCTTCTTTGGTTCTGTCGGGAAGATGGTAGGGAGCATGATCGCTTCCGGTAAGCATAGCTGCAAAAAACGGTTTTTTATTTTTACTTAACCGGGAAAGTTTAGCTACGGCATTTTCAAACATAATGTCATCGGGCACTCCGTTTGCATTATAAATTTCTTTCGAGTTATAATTGTTTTCGCCAATAGTTTCATGGTATCCGTTTGCTTTCAAAAAGCCCGACATGTTATCGAACTCTGGATCTTTTGTACAAAAAAATAAAGTGTGGTAACCTTTGGCAGACAGGGTACGACCAATACCGGTAAATGGTTTTAAATTATTGTCATTGAACTGTAATGGGTGTTGGTTGAGCACCGAAGGAAATGAAAACAATGTTGAATATACTCCGTCAAATGGATTTATTCCGGAGCAAAAAATATTGTTGAAAAAATACGAACATTTAGAAAGGCTATCAATTACCGGTGTAATATTATCCTCATTGCCGTCAATACCTGTTTTAGTCATTGCCA
>JADLGT010000277.1 GCA_020849195.1 Bacteroidia bacterium | reverse complement strand
TGAAAAAAAATATTTGATCGAAATTGATAAAATATTAATTTGGTTTAAGATAGATGCTTTTTTTTGGATCGGAGATATTGAAACTTGTGATCAAAAAAAGCTCGATAAAATAATTATAAAACTAAAAAAAATAGCTGCCCTATGTGGCTGTACTGAAATTACTGTTAATGCAAGTCAGGGAACAATTTTGGATAAATATTTTTCCTCATTAGCTACCCTTAAAGCCACCTCTCCCGTTGGATTTGTTAGCTTTAATAACGACCTTGAGTTAAAAAATCTGAAATATACTTCTGCGGATTTTGATACTTTCTGAAAAGCGCATCATTTGTTAAAGTGAAGTCTGAGTTGTATCATATTAGATTCGGTAGTGGTGGTGTTGCTCACACAATACCTGTGCATGATAGAAGTATCTTTCCCGTCGTTTTCTAATCTGTAATCAACTGCTATAAGATTTTTATAACCACAACCAATTGATATTTTTTTTACTTCATGGGTATAACTTCCATCCGGATATGCAATTGAAACAACCTGCTTTTGAATTAATTCCTCGAGTATTTTTTTTGGAGTAATTAGCTCTTGCTGTATTAAATTAGATTGTATGTTGCCAAGATTGTAATGTAAATGAGTGTGAGAACCTACCTCAATTAACCCCGATCGCTCAACTTCAAGTACTTGCTCCTTATTCATCAACTTCCATTGCTGCACAGGAACATCATTTAAGAGTGAATCGAATTTGTATTTTATTTTAAACGTAGAAAATAGTTCTTCACGTTCATTACTCATTTTTTTGATATAATCTGACAGGTAAACTTTCAAGACATTAGAATAGTATCCCGATACTTTTTTTTCAAAAATATTGACACCAAACAACAATTCTTTATGATTGGTATAGCGGAACATAATATCAAGCACATCCGGCCAATTAATAAAATTAGAATCGACCAAGCCGGATGTAATAATAAAAAATGTTGCGGGTACGTTATATTTTATTAAAACAGGAAATGCTACCGTGTAATTATTCAAATACCCATCGTCGAAAGTTAAAGCAATAGTTTTTCGTTTAGGATTTGTATTGTTTTGTTGGTGTTTAAATAATTCGTTTAACGGAACTATATCGAAATTTTTCACTAAATAATTTAAATGCTTTTCAAATTCTTTTGAATCTAAATGCCTGCCATTTAGTTTATAATCGGGCGAGTGTTCAATGCCGTGATAGGCTAATACTGCATAGTTTTTTGATGATAAAATGGATAGCGATTTTTCTAAGCCAATTGAAGTGATAGCAGGGAAAATTATTTTCCGAGAAAGTGTTTTGACTATGCTCATTGGATATTGCGCTCCAAAAATATGTAATATTGTATTCCAAACCAACTCGTATTAAAATTGGGTGTAATAAAACGACAGGGCATAAAGAACACATTGGTTACCTATACAGGTATTCTAATTGGTTTTTTAAATGTAATTTTTATTCAACCCCGCTTTTTAACTCCCCAAGAGCTTGGATTAATACGGGTATTGTTTTCTTTTTCGGCAATACTTGCAACGTTTCTTCCTTTGGGGATTGGCAGCATTACCACCCGTTACTTTCCTTATTTTAAAAATAGCGAGCAAAGGCATTTCGGCTTTTTTGGTGTAATACTCCTTTTTGTTCTAATTGGAGGCGCTTTGGTATCGCTGCTAATGTTGGCGCTTAAAAATGTAATTATTGGATGGTATATAAAAGAGTCGGCACTGTTTACCGATTTTTTTTACTTTGTTATACCACTTTGTTTTTTTATTTCTGTTGTGTATGCACTTACTATTTACTGCCAATCGCTTTTTAAGTCAACTATTCCGGCCTTTCTTAACGATGTTGTTATTCGGGTTTTTTCCATTATAGTTATTTCTGTATATTTTTTAAAATGGATAAGCCTGAAAAGCTTTATTACGCTTTTTGTTGCCGTGTATGGCATGCAAGCTTTGCTGCTATTGCTTTATATTTTTTGGTTTGACAAGCCCGGTATAAAAATTCAGTACGATTATTTTAAAAGGCAAAACATAACTGAAATGCTTAGGTATGGTTTCTTGTTGGCGCTTACTGCATTTGCTTCGTTAGGTATTAAGTACATTGATGTGGTGATGCTGGGTAGTTATCTGCCATTGGCATTGGTTGGTATTTATTCGGTAGCAGCCTTTGTACCCACTATTATTGAAGCACCGATAGGGGCACTCGAAAAAATTTCAAATTCAAAAATAGCCGATGAGTGGGCAAAAAATAGAGTAGGGGAGGTAGAAAAAATTTACAAACAATCAACCAAATATCTTATGCTTTTTGGAGGGCTTCTGTTGCTTGGCGTAACAATAAACACGAGTTATTTATTTCAGCTTCTGCCAAAGGATTATAACATGGGTGTTAATGTTGTATATATTTTAAGTATAAGCGCCTTTGTGAATATGAGTACGGGCTTAAACGGAAGTATAATACTCAACTCGCATCATTACCGTTACGGTTCGTATATGTTATTCCTGCTTCTGTTTCTTACTGTAATAAATAATATTTTTCTTATACCTCGCTTCGGATTGGAAGGTGCAGCCTTAGCTACGGCCTTAGCCTCATTCGTATATAATCTTTTGAAATATTTATTTATTTGGATAAAAATGAAAATGCAACCATTCGATAATAGTTCGCTTTACATCGTTTTGCTGATACTGTTGTGTTATGGTTTGAATATGTTAATCCCTTCAGTTGGCGAGCCCGCAATTAATATTGTGATACATTCGGCGGTAATTGGTATTGTGTATTGTGTTGTTGCCTACTTTTTAAAAATAGCTTCAGAACTCCATCAGTATATTCCGTTTTTAGGTAAGGGATAGATTTTTCTAAAACGCTCTAC
>JADLGT010000276.1 GCA_020849195.1 Bacteroidia bacterium | reverse complement strand
TTAGCATTTAAAATAGAGGCAACAATCTCGCTGTCCGAAAAATTCATTGCACAACCATAACTCTCAATATACATTTTTCGTTTTTCGGAACTATCACCACTGTCCGGTAACGTAAGAGATTCGCCCTGTCTACTCTCGTCTATCACTTTATTTTCCATTGCTTACCTAATTTGAGATAAAAATTCCATTCACTATTTAAAGCGAATGGATTTCCGAGTGCAAATATATGCATTTTCAAAAGCCTGACAAAATGACACTTGTGGCTATTGTTGAAAAATTTTTTTAGGTACTTATATATATATGTAAATATATATATAACGGACGCTGACAAAAAAAATATTTTTGCAAATGTGCTAAAAGAGTTTTTTTCTTTGCAGCCTGAAGCGAAAAACAAAACGCAAAATACATCAAGGTAAATTTTAGCAGTCGATAATATATAAGGTATGGCAAAAAATCTATTTATAGTTGAGTCGCCGGCAAAGGCAAAAACAATAGAAAAAATTTTAGGAAAAGATTTTGTTGTAAAATCATCTATCGGACATATACGCGATTTAGTTCAAAAAAAGATGGGCATTGATGTCGAAAATAATTTTGAACCTCAATACGAAATTCCCAACGAAAAGAAACACGTTGTAGCCGATTTAAAAAAATTTTCTAAAAATGCCGAAACCGTTTGGTTAGCAACCGATGAAGACCGTGAGGGAGAAGCCATAGCGTGGCATTTATACGAATCGCTCGGATTAACAGCTTCAAAAACTAAACGAATAGTTTATTCCGAAATTACTAAACCGGCCATACTAAAAGCCATTGAAAACCCGCGTAGTATTGACCAAAATTTGGTTGATGCGCAACAGGCTCGTCGGGTACTGGATCGATTGGTGGGTTACGAATTGTCGCCAATATTATGGAAGAAGGTAAAGCCATCACTTTCAGCCGGACGTGTACAAAGCGTTTCCGTTCGATTGATAGTTGAGCGGGAACGAGAGATAATGAATTTCAAAAGCACTTCAAGCTATAAAGTATCCGCAATTTTTGAAACAGAAGGCAAGTCGATAATAAAAGCTGAGCTTTCAAAAAAGTTAAGCACATTCGAGGATGCCAAATCCTTTCTTGAAAAATGCAGAAATGCCGAGTTTGTTATTTCAAATCTCGAAACAAAACCTGCCCGCAAATCGCCCTCCGCACCCTTTACCACATCCACCCTGCAGCAGGAAGCCGGTCGAAAGTTTGGATACTCTGTTGCACAAACCATGAGCATTGCTCAACGTTTGTACGAAGCAGGAAAAATAACGTACATGCGTACCGACAGCGTTAATCTTTCGGATGTAGCATTGGAAGCGGCACGCAATGAAATTATTCGTATTTATGGAGACAAGTACCATCATCAACGCAGGTATAAAACCAAAAGCAAAGGCGCTCAGGAAGCACACGAAGCTATTCGCCCCACTTATTTAAATCAACATTCCATTGATGGCGAAGTACAGGAAATGCGCTTGTACGACTTGATTTGGAAACGCACATTGGCTTCACAAATGGCCGATGCAGAACTGGAAAAGACTATTGTTACCATTCGCATTTCAACTACTCAAGAAAATTTTGTTGCACAAGGAGAGGTATTAAAATTTGATGGCTTCCTTAAAGTTCACATGGAAACAAAAGAGAATGATGGTGAAGACGATGAAGTTGCAGAAGGAATTTTGCCACCAATGAAAATAAACGAATCATTAAAACGAAAAAACATTTCCGCAACCGAACGTTTTACGCACTACCCACCGCGTTATACAGAAGCTAGTTTGGTTAAAAAGTTAGAAGAGCTTGGCATTGGTCGCCCTTCAACTTATGCCCCCACCATTTCAACCATTCAAAAACGTGGTTATGTTGTAAAAGAAGATAGGGTTGGCACCCCTCGTAATTATAACATTATTACCCTTAAAGAAAATGACATAAAACCGGAAACTGCCACAGAAAATACCGGGGCAGAAAAATCAAAATTGTTTCCCTCCGATATCGGAATGGTTGTAACCGATTTTCTGACAACAAACTTTAAAGAAATTCTCGATTACAACTTCACCGCTCGCGTTGAAGAAGAATTTGATGAGGTTGCGGAAGGAAAAATGAAATGGACAGCGATGCTCGATGAGTTTTATAAGCCTTTTCATAAAACAGTTATTAATGCCGAGGGTAGCGAACGTGCAAGCGGCGAACGTATTTTAGGCAAAGATCCTAAAACAGGAAAAACGGTATTGGTAAGGGTTGGTCGTTTCGGACCAATGGCACAAATCGGCGAACAAAACGACGAAGAAAAACCCCGTTATGCCAGTCTGCGTAAAGATCAACGCATAGACAATATTACGCTTGAAGATGCGCTCACTTTATTTAAACTACCTCGTGTTGTTGGCAAATACGAAGGCGACGACATAACCATTTCCATTGGGCGTTTCGGGCCATACATAAAAAATAACGGAGGATTTATTTCTATTCCCCGAGAAGACGACCCCTACACTATTACACTCGAACGCTGCGAACAATTATTAAAACTTCCTAAACTACCCAAAATATTGGGGAAGCATAATGATCAGGAAATTAGCGTAAACAAAGGTCGTTTCGGCCCCTATGTAAAATACGGAAACACATTTGCATCACTAAGCAAAAATGAGGATCCATTTACCGTAAGTTTGCAACGAGCCATTGAACTGGCAGAAGCAAAACTTAAAAAAGATGCCGAAAAAAATATTAAATTGTTTCCGGAAAATGCAGAAATTAAAGTTGTTGTTGGTCGATATGGTCCTTGCATACAAATGGGTCGCAAGTTTTTCAAAATACCAAAAGGAAAAGAACCAAATGAACTTACCTTACAGGAATGTTTGGAAATAGCAGGTGTAAAAGCGAGCAAGAACAATTCAAAAGCAAATACCACAAAAAGTGTGAAACAAAAAGAAACACCGACAAAAAAAGCAGCATCGCCAAAAAAGACGTCGGTAAAAAAGAAAAGTGCAAAAAAAAATAAGTCTTAGTCCTGCTCAATGGATATAAAAGATTTTTTTTCTCCCATCGACTTATCGCTGTTTAACGATGGCGAGCCCCATCCCAAAAACGCTCTTGGCTACACTATTCAAATTTTTTCAAACGAAAATAATTTTCCGGAACTTGAGAATGTACAACTTGCTATTTTAGGTGTTGAAGATGATCGTAATGCTGTAAATAATCAAGGATGCGGACAAGCCTCAACATATATACGAGAATACCTTTATAAACTAAATAACCATCAGCTAAATTCACCTGTAAAAGCTAAAATTGTCGATCTTGGAAATATTCGACAAGGTCACACGGTTGATGACACTTATTTTGCCGTGTCGAGCGCATGCGCACAGTTAATTTCACAAAAAATAATTCCGATAATAATTGGTGGGGGAAACGATATTGCATTTGCACAATACCAAGCCTACGAAAAACTATCGCAAACAATAAACATGGTATCTGTCGACCAAAATTTTGATTTGGGAGATGCCGACGAAACATTAAACTCAAAAACCTACCTTGGAAAAATAATTCTGCAACAACCCAACTATTTGTTTAACTACAGCAATATAGGTTATCAGACTTACTTCATAGATTCAAAGGAACTCGACCTAATGTCAAAACTATTTTTCGACGTGTATCGACTTGGACAAGTTCAAGCTAAAATAGAAGAAGTAGAACCTGTCATACGTAATGCCGATATGATGATTTTCGACATTTCATCCATTCGCCAAAGCGATGCTCCGGGATGTTACACTACTACACCAAATGGTTTTTATGGCGAAGAAGCCTGTCAAATAACACGCTATGCAGGTATGAGCGATAAACTAACGTCAATTGGTATCTACGAAATCAACCCGAAAAAAGATAAAGGTGGACAAACCTGCCATTTGGCCGCACAAATGATTTGGTATTTTATGGAAGGATTTTGTAATCGTAAACACGACTTCCCATTTAAAAGTGGTACCGATTATACCAAATACCGCGTAGTAATAAAAGATAGTCAGCACGAACTCGTCTTTTATAAAAGCAACAAAAGCGATCGTTGGTGGATGGAAGTACCTTATCCCCCAGATAAAAGACTAAAATTTGAAAGACACTATTGGGTTCCGTGTTCTTATGACGAATATAAAGAAGCCTGTAATGACGAAATGCCCGACAGATGGTGGCAAACCTTTCAAAAATTAGGCTAACCCCTGATTTTAAGCAAGTTGACATTTTTTTTTATAAAAAAAATTCTCATGTTAGTTGTTAGTAATAAATAAAATTCGTAATTTAGCATTCCATTACTTATAGTCTATTCGTAAAAAACATTAAAATTAAAAATCGAAAATGAAAAAAAACC
>JADLGT010000275.1 GCA_020849195.1 Bacteroidia bacterium | reverse complement strand
TAAGAACTTATACGATGGCACAAAGTCGTTAAACACAACTGGGTTTGTTGAAAAAGTAGATTTAGATCGTGTTACTGTTGCCTACAACAATCTGCTTGCCGAGCGCGAAAAAACTCAGCGACTGCTTGGACTCAGCGTTGCTTTGCTGAAATACCAAATTGGGATGGCACAAAGTGCAACACTTACCCTTAGCGATAATTTGGAAGGCATTTCTTTTCAGCCCGAAAATCTTTCGACGGAACCAAGCTATGCAAATCGAATTGAGTATTCGCTTGCCGAAACACAAAAACGTGCCGCCTTTTTGCAATTAAAAAACGACAAACTCAGTTTTCTTCCCTCCGCTGTACTGTATTTAAATGCCGGCGCTAGCGCCATGCGAATGAAGTTTGATGTGTTTGACCCGAGTGAAAAATGGTACCCTTTTACCATACTCGGCGGAACGGTTAATGTACCTATTTTCAGCGGGCTACAGAAAAACTATCGCATACAACAATCGAAAATTGCATTAAAAAAAGCTGATAACGATTTGAAATATGCTCAGCAATCCATAGAGTTGGAACAAACCAACACCCGTATTGCTTTACAAAATGCAACGCAAACACTGGATATACAAAAGAAAAACATAGAGGTGGCGGAAGAGGTTTATAAAGCAACTAAGTTGAAATATGAAAACGGCGTAGGGCTTAATTACGAAGTGATAAGTGCTGAAACAGCTTTAAAAGAAGCGCAAACAAATTATTTTGGAGCCTTATTCGATGCGCTTGTGGCAAAAGTAGATTACCAAAAATCAATCGGAGTACTAATTAAGTAATAAACTATCGGACGACTTGCATCGGGCACTTTAGCTTTGATAAGTCAAATCCGGAAAACTAAAAAAGTAAGAAATCAGAAACCAAATGTATATGAAAAAAGTTTTGTTATCACTCGGCGTTATTGTTGTAATGTTTGGCGCATGTAAAAATAACGGCGATAAAAAATCGCAACTCGAAACCATCAAAAAACAAATGGCCGACCTGAAAACTCAGGCTGATAAGTTGGAAGCTGAAATTGCTTTGACAGACACATCGAAGACCGAAGGAAAAGTAAAAATGGTTTCCGTAACGTCACTTACTAAGCAGGTTTTTACAAACTACATTCAGGTTCAGGGGAAAGTTGATGCCGACGAAAATGTAACCATCAATCCGGAAATACCGGGAGTTATTACAAAAGTAAATGTAAAAGTAGGCGACGAAATAAGCCACGGGCAAGTACTTGCCGAACTCGACTCAAAAGTAATGCAACAGGTAATTATTGAATTGAAAACGGCTCTGGATCTTGCAAACACCATGTACGAAAAGCAGAAAAATTTGTGGGATCAAAAAATTGGCACAGAGGTACAATACTTATCAGCTAAAAATCAGAAAGAAAGTTTAGAGAAAAAAATGGCAACTATGCAGCAACAGCTCGAAATGGCGCATATCAAATCGCCTATTGATGGAACCGTTGACGAAGTTTATGTGAAGCTCGGGCAAACAGCAGCCCCAGGTTTTCCGGCAGTACGAGTGGTAAATTTTTCTAACCTGAAAGTAAAAGCAGAGGTGCCCGAAAATTATGCTGCCAAAGTTAAAAAAGGAAATAATTCAATTGTGTTGTTTCCCGATATAAACGATACAGTAGCTGCACCCATTTCATTCAGCGCAAAAGTAATTAACTCGCTTAACCGAACATTTAATGTTGAGGTTGCTTTGGACAACAACAAGGACTACCGGCCAAACATGATAGCGGTTGTTAAAATTATCGATTACGTCAACAAAGAGGCTATTGCTATTCCTGTGGGGACAGTTCAACATGCCGAAGATGGAGATTTTGTTTTTATAGAAACCGGTGGTAAAGCAAAAAAAATAAAAGTTACTCTTGGGCACGAGTACAATGGAACAGCCGAAATTATTTCAGGTCTGAAAGAAGGTGATAAATTAATTACAACAGGTTATCAGGATTTAAACGAAGGGGAAGCAATTCGTTATTAAACACATTTGCGTATTGTTAGATAGTATTACAGTATTTCTATTAGTTAAAACGGCAATAGGAAGTAAATAATTATTCGTTATGAAAGACATTTTCAAAGAATTTAAAATATCCAGTTGGGCAATCAACAACCGAATTACCATTTATGTTCTTACGGTTGTCATTACGCTAGCAGGAATACAAGCGTATAATTCTCTTCCCAAAGAGAGCTTCCCCGAAATTATTATTCCAAAAATATTCATCAGCACCGTGTATCCCGGCACATCGCCCGCCAATATGGAAAATTTGGTTACCAAGCCTCTCGAAAAACAAGTAAAGAGTATAGCAGGCGTTAAAAAAATTACAAGCAACTCTTATCAGGATTATTCAAATGTTATTATTGAATTTAATACTGATATAGATATTTTAACAGCCAAACAAAAAATTAAAGACGCGGTTGATAAAGCCAAAAGCGATTTGCCAAACGACCTTCCTGCCGACCCGAGTGTAATTGACATAAACCTTTCGGAATTACCAATTATGTTTATTAATATTTCCGGCGACTTTGACTTGAACAAATTGAAAAAATATGCCGATGACATGAAAGATCGGATCGAGTCGATGAAAGAAATTACCCGCGTGGACATTGTTGGCGCGCTCGACAGAGAGATACAGGTAAATGTGGATATGTATAAAATTCAGGCAGCACAAATTTCTATTGGCGATATTGAACGTGCCATAGGCTATGAAAACAAAACTATTTCGGGCGGAGATTTAAAAATGGATGGAATGCGCAGAGTACTAAACATAAAAAAAGAATTTAAAACGGTTGACGAAATAAAAAATATGATTATTAAATCGCCTACCGGAGCGCCCATTTATCTTAAAGACATTGCAGAAGTAAAAGATGCCTTTGAAGAACAAAAAAGCTACGCACGTCTTGCCGGCAAAAACGTAATTACCCTCGCTGTTGTAAAACGAGCAGGCGAAAATCTCATTGAGTCGTCAGATAAAATTAATGCCCTTGTAAAGGAAATGAAATCTACCGTATTCCCTGCCGGACTTAACATTGTTATTACCGGAGACCAATCGGACAAAACACGTATTACCCTGCACGACCTTATCAATACTATAATTATCGGCTTTATATTAGTAACGATTATTCTCATGTTTTTCATGGGCGCGTCCAACGCTATTTTTGTAGCCTTATCCGTCCCGCTCTCCATGTTCCTTGCATTTCTTGTAATGCCCAGCATTGGTTTTACCATGAATATGATTGTACTTTTCTCTTTCCTGCTTGCTTTGGGTATTGTGGTTGATGATGCAATTGTTGTTATTGAAAACACTCACCGTATTTTTGACAATGGCAAACGTAGTATTACCGAAGCTGCTAAAATGGCTGCAGGTGAAGTATTTCTTCCCGTTTTATCAGGAACACTCACAACACTTGCACCATACATTCCGCTTGCCTTCTGGAAAGGGCTCATTGGTAAATTTATGTTCTTCCTTCCCATTACGCTCATCATTACCCTTATGGCATCGTTGGTTGTTGCGTATATCATCAATCCGGTTTTTGCCGTTACATTCATGAAACCTCACAAAGGCGATGAGTACAGCAAACGAACATTTACAAGAGGAGTAAAAATTACCAGTATTATTTTCGGGGCTCTCGCACTACTATTTTATTTAGGTTCAAATATTGGCATGGGCAATTTTGTAATTTTTCTTTTGCTTATTTATTTGTTGCATCATTTTCTTCTTATTAAATGGATACACAAATTCCAAACTAATATTTGGCCTCGTGTTGTAAATGCTTATACCCGTCTGCTTGGTAAAGCACTCAACCGCCCGTGGAGAATGATTGCCATTACCGTAGGCTTATTTATTTTTTCAATTATATTAATGTCAGTTCGCGGTCCAAAGGTTGTTTTCTTTCCTAAGGCCGATCCAAATTTTGTTTATGTATATCTGAGCCTTCCTGTAGGGACTGACCAAAGCCATACAAATCAAGTTTTGCTTGATTTAGAAAAACGTGTTAACAATGTATTTTACCCTAACGGAGAAAAAAACGATATTGTTTCTTCTATCATTGCTAACGTTACCGTTGGAGTTACCGACCCTCAGGATGAGGATCAGGGGCAATATGCCAATCGTGGAAAAATTACTGTAGCCTTTGTTCCGTTTGCCGATCGGCATGGCAAATCAACCGAAAAATACCTCGACTTGGTACGCGATGTTGTAAAGGGAATTCCCGGCGCTGAAATTACAGTTGACCAGGAAAAGGCCGGTCCGCCAACTGCTAAGCCCATCAGTATCGAAATTACAGGAGATGACCTTACCGCGCTGATTAACACTTCATCAAATTTAAAAAAGTACCTCGACTCATTACACATTGCCGGTGTTGAAGAGCTGAAATCGGATTTCCAAAATAGCAAACCCGAAATAGTGTTTGATATTAATCGCGAGCGCGCCAACCGCGAAGGAATTTCGGTGGGTCAAATTGGAATGGAAATTCGTAGTGCTATCTTCGGACAAATTAAAGGCGCCTCAAAATTTCGTGATGTGGAAGATGAATACCCCATACAAGTTCGTTATAAAGAAAGCCAGCGTAATAATATTGAAACAATAAAAAATATAAAAATAACTTACCGCGATATGGCAATGGGTGGAGCAATTCGCCAAGTTCCGCTTGCGGCCTTTGCCGATGTGCGTTACGAAAACAGTTACGCAGGCATAAAGCGAAAAAATCAAAAACGTATTATCACGCTTTCTTCTAATGTGCTTAATGGGTTTAATCCAAACGAAGTTGTAGGAAACATTCAAAAAGAAATGAAGTCTTTTATTCCCGGCGAAGGTGTAGCAATACGAATGGGCGGCGAACAAGAAGAACAAAAAGAAACAGGGTCTTTTTTGATGGGAGCACTTATGGTCTCTTTCGGACTTATTCTCATCATCCTCGTTACCCAGTTTAATTCGGTAGGTAAGCCCATAATTATTTTTACCGAAATATTTTTCAGCATTGTTGGCGTATTACTTGGCGTGTCTATTTTTAAAATGGATATGTCGATTGTAATGACGGGCATTGGCATTATTGCCTTGGCGGGAATTGTTGTCCGAAACGGCATTTTACTTGTTGAGTTTACCGATTTAATGCTTGAACAAGGAATGAATATGCGTGAAGCAATAATTGAAGCGGGTCGTACACGTATGACTCCTGTTATACTTACCGCATCGGCTACCATATTGGGACTAATTCCGCTGGCAGTAGGACTGAATATTGATTTTGTTAAACTTTTTTCACACCTCAATCCCGAAATTTTCTTTGGCGGCGACAGCGTCGCGTTTTGGGGCCCATTATCATGGACGATGATATTCGGATTGGGATTTGCTACCTTTCTCACCTTGATACTTGTACCGGCCATGTATATAATTGCCTATCGCTTAAAAAATCAAGCCGAAAAAATATTTAAACATATCGGGTTACCCAGCGGATTAACATGGCTGATGTATGTACCCTTCTTTATCGCCATCTGTAAATTATTTGTCGACAAAAATATTTATCGGGAAAGCAGTGTGTAAAATAATTTGCGATGGAGATGTGGCAATCAGTTTAATCTATCAGCCGTATTAAAATACCGGCTTACTTTATATTAATTCGTTACACCCCAAATTAAAAATTCGGATTTACAAACACCAACTCCCCAATCAGCTTCACATATCCTTCAATTCCGCTTTTAATTTCGCTCAAGTTTATGTATTCGTCTGCCGAGTGTGAGCGAGCGCTATCGCCGGGGCCAATTTTTACTGATGGGACTTTTATAAGTGCCTGGTCGGACAATGTTGGCGATCCGAATGTTTTTACTCCCAATTTATTTGCTGCTTGCGCCAACACATGATTGTTACTGATGAATGAAGGCTGTAAACGCATTGACCGAGGTCTTGCTTCGGATGTAATGTGCTGTTTTATTATTTCCAAAGTCTCTTCATTTGTGTAAGCATCAGTGGTACGTACGTCAATAGTATATGTACACTCGTCGGGAACTACGTTGTGCTGCTTGCCTGCATTAATTATGCTTACGGTCATCTTTACAGGCCCGAGTGTTTCGGATATTTTTGGAAATTGAAAATTTTTTATCCATTCAATATCTTTCAGAGCTTTGTAAATAGCATTGTCGCCTTCGTTACGCGCTGCGTGGCCTGCAACACCTTTTGCAATACAATCAATTACCATTAACCCTTTTTCGGCTATGGCCATTTGCATAAGAGTCGGCTCGCCAACAATTGCAAAATCAATTTGTGGCAACCTAGGCAGTACAGAAACAATCCCATTTTTACCTGATATTTCTTCTTCGGCGGTTGCCGCAAAAATAATATTATAGTTTAAACCAGAGTAATCATAAAATGCCATGAATGTCGCAATGAGTGCTACTAATGCCCCTCCGGCATCGTTACTGCCAAGCCCATACAATTTATCGCCTTCAACTACCGGTAAAAATGGACTACGTGTATAACCGACATTGGGTTTTACTGTGTCGTGATGAGAGTGAAGTAAGATCGTTGGTTTTGACTTATCGAAATACTTATTCAACACCCATACATTATTTTTGTTCCGTTCTGTTTTTATATTTCGCAGCAAAAAATAATTTTCAATAACAGCCGCAGACCCTTCTTCTTCCTTGCTAAACGAAGGTATAGCAATAAGTTCTTTTAACAGATCAATTGTTTCTAAATATAGTTTTTCAATATGTATTGTTGGATTCATTAGAC